>DAOPQX010000051.1:0-10925 GCA_035348395.1 Vicinamibacterales bacterium
GACCTATCCCGGCCATCACCCCGAGCGTCGAACCGAGGGCCACCAGCAGCTCGGCGCTCCAGAACAGCTCGGCCGCCAGCGCCGGCAGCATCAGCACGGCCGCCCACCGCGGCCCGAACCGCGACTCGAACGGATCGATAAGGGTGGTGAACTCGAGCGCCCGCATCCGGCGGGCGAAGAAGACGCCGCCCAGGACGAGGCTGATGCCGAAGCAGAGACCGCCCTGCACGCCGAGCGCCACGCTCGACTTGAAGGTGCCCTCCACCGTGCCCAGCAGGTACCCGCCGTCCACCCACGTCGCCGTCATCGTGAGCGTGGCGAGCCAGATCGGCATCGCGCGGCCCGCCACCAGCAGCTCGGAAACGCTGCCCCCGCGAGCGCGGCGGGCCGCCCGCAGGCCGAGTGCGAGGAAGACGGCGTAAAGGCCGAGGACGGCAAGGACGGCCCTGTCGGAGGACGGGAAGAGAAGACGTGGGGTGGCCGGTGGCTGGCGGCCGGCCGGCCGTCACAGGTGGACGGCCGGCAACCAGCCACGCGACGGTACGCCGGACGGGCGAGACGCCCGTCCTACTGGGGCTCTGACGGCTCGGCGGCCGGGGCCGGCGCGGGCGCGGCCTGTCCCTCGAGCGGGACGACCTTCACCTTCACCGTCGCGGTCACCTCGCGGTGGATCTTCACCGGCACGTCGAACTCTCCGAGCTGCTTCAAGGGCTCGGCCAGCACCACGCGCCGCTTCTCCACCTCGAACTGCTTCCCGGCCAGCGCCTCGGCGATGTCGGCGCCGGTGACCGACCCGTACAGCGTCTCGTTCTCGCCGACGCGGCGGGCGAACACCAGCTCGACCTCGCCCATCCGGGCGGCCACCGCCTCGGCGTCCTGCTTCTCCTGGGCCTCGCGGACCTCGGCAATCTTGCGCTCGCGCTCGATCTGCTTCCGGTTCGCCTCGGTGACCGGCAACGCCAGCTTCCGTGGCAGGAGGTAGTTGCGGGCGTACCCGTTCGCCACCTTCACCACGTCGCCGCGCCGGCCGAGGTTGTCGACGTGCTCACGAAGGATCACTTCCATGGTCGATTCCCCCTCAGTCGGTCACGTACGGCACCAGCGCCAGCTGCCGCGCCCGCTTGATGGCCGTCTGCAGCGCGCGCTGGTGCGGCGCGCACACACCCGAGATCCGCCGCGGGAGGATCTTGCCGCGATCGGGCACGAACGGCATCAACAGCCGGACGTCCTTGTAGTCGATGTAGTCGATCTTCTCCGCGCAGAACTTGCAGACCTTGCGCCGGCGGAACAGCGACCGCCGCTGCCCGGGCCCCTTGTCGCCGCCGCGCCCGCCGCGGCCGCCCCGGCCGCCGCCCCCGCCCCGTCGTTCGTCCGCCATCACAGCACCTCCGCATCTTCACGACCGTCGGTCCCCGCCGCGGGCGCCTCGGCGCCCTCGCCGCCGCCCTGGGGCGGCCGCGCCACCGCCTTCCGTCGCGCGCGTGCCCGTTCGGCCGCCCGCAGCTCCTCGTCCACGCGCACGACCAGGTAGCGCATGATGCGGTCGCTCACGCGGAGCCGGCGCTCGATCTCCTTCATCAGCTCGCCCGAGCCGTTGATCAGCTCGAGCACGTAGATGCCTTCCTTGTGGGACCCGATCTCGTAGGCCATCTTGCGGCGGCCCCAGTTCTCGGTCTTCACCAGCTCGCCCGCGAACCGGGCCACCGAGGCCTCGACCTGCGCGTGCAGGTCGGCGACCTCCTGCTCGGTCGCGTCGGGCGACACGATGTAGATCAACTCGTACTGCCTGGAAGTGCTCATGACTCTCCTTCTGGACGTTTGCTGAAACGGCCACCCCAGGGTGGCAAGGAGCCGACTGGGCCGTGGGACTGGTGTCTCTCGTGTTCCTGTCAGCGCTCCGGTGTCGCGCCCGGGGCATCTTCCCGGGCCAGCGGGTCGGCGTTGAAGCGGTTCATCACCGCCTCGATCCCCTCGAGGACGAAAACCTCGGCCGCGTCGGCCGCACGGCCAATCGCCTCCGCGATCTGCGGCCGCTCCTCGGGATCGAAGCCGCCCAGCACGTGATCGGCGAGGTCGCGGCGCGCGTCGCCGCGCCCCACGCCGACGCGCAGCCGGGCGAACTCCCCGTTCCCCAGCTGCTCGATGATCGATCGGAACCCCTTGTGGCCGCCGTCCGATCCGCGCGGCCGCGCGCGCAGCCGCCCGAGCGGCAGCGCCACGTCGTCGGCGACGACCAGCAGGTCGCCGGGCGCGACGCGGAAGTAGCGCGACAGCTCGGAGACGGCGAACCCGCTCAGGTTCATCATCGTGAGCGGCTTCGCCAGGATGGCGCCGTCAGGTCCCAGGCGCCGCGCCCGCGCCATCAGCGCGTCGGCCGGTGCCCCCTCGAAGCCCGCGTCGTGCCGGCGCGCCAGCTCGTCCACCACAGCGAACCCGACGTTGTGCCGGGTGTCGCGGTAGCGGCGGCCGGGGTTGCCGAGGCCGACGATGAGCTTCAGCGGCATGCAGAAGGACCCGCCGCTACTTCTCCGCCTCCCCTTCCTTCTCCGCCTTGCCCTTCTTGATCACCTCGGGCTCGGCGGGCGCGGCGGCGGCTTCGGTCTCGGCGGCTGCCGGCTCGGCCTCGGCCTTCTGCGCCACGACGTGGACCAGCATGAGGTCGAGGTCGCTGACCGGCTTCCACTTGACGCTCTCGACCACGTCCCGCAGCCGGAGGCTCTGGTTGAGCATCAGGCCCGAGATGTCCACCTCGATCGCCTCCGGGATGTCGCCCGGCAGGCACTCGACCTCCACCTCGCGGTGCACGAAGTCGAGCAGGCCGCCCTGCTGCTTGACGCCCGGCGCCTCGCCCTTCAGCGTGACGGGGACGGTGACGGTGATCGCCTTGTCCATCGCAACGCGGTAGAAGTCGGCGTGCAGCAGCTGGTGCGTCACCGGGTCGAGCTGGTATTCCTTCACCATCACGCGCGGCGACTCGCCCTCCAGCCGCAGGGTGATCAGGGTATTGGCGCCGGTCTCCGAGTGGAGAATCCGCCAGAGGGCCTTGGGCTCGACCGCGATCGGCAACGCGTCGCGCTGGGCGGTTCCGCCGTACAGCACGCCGGGCAGGTGCCCCTCTCGCCGCAGGCGGCCCGCCTCGTTCTTGCCGAACCGGTCCCGCTTCACCGCTTCCAGTACAGCTTCCATGTTCTGTAACCCGTCCTTCTCCCCGCTGGTCGCCATGGCAGGCCGTGAAACGCGCGGCCCGAAGGCAAGAGGCGGCACACTACCGAGCAGCCCGAGGTCGAGTGGCACCACAGGCTGCTAGACGAACAACGACGACACCGAGCTCTCCTCGTGGATGCTCCGGATGGCCTGCGCGAGCAGCCGGGCCACCGACAGGACGACGATCTTCGGGCACCGGCTCTTCTCGGGCCCGAGCGGCGTCGTGTTGGTGACGATCAGCTTCTCGATCGGCGACTGCTCGATCCGCCCGATTGCCGGCCCCGACAGCACCCCGTGGACCGCGCAGGCCAGCACCCGCTCGGCCCCGTTCTCCACCAGCGCCGTCGCCGCCTTCTGCATCGTCCCGGCGGTGTCGACGATGTCGTCCTGCAGGATGCAGGTGCGGCCGGCGACGTCGCCGATGACGTTCATCACCTCGGCGGCCCCGGTCTCGGACCGCCGCTTGTCGATCACCGCGAGCCCCGCCCCCAGCCGCTTCGCGTACGCCCGTGCGCGCTCGGCCCCGCCGGCGTCGGGCGAGACGATCGTCATGTTCGGGAACCGCTGGCGCGCCAGGTAGTCGATGATCACCGGCGCCGCGAACAGGTGGTCCACCGGGATGTCGAAGAAGCCCTGGATCTGCGCCTTGTGCAGGTCCATCGTCAGCACACGGTTCGCCCCGGCGGCGCTCAGGATGTTGGCCACCAGCTTTGCCGAGATCGGTACCCGCGGCTTGTCCTTCCGATCCTGCCGCGCGTAGCCGTAATACGGGATCACCGCTGTGATCCGGGCCGCCGACGACCGCCGGAAGGCGTCGATCATGATCAGCAGCTCGATCAGGTGCTGATCGACCGGGGTGCTCGTCGGCTGCACCACGAAGACGTCGGTCCCCCGGATGTTCTCCTCGATCTGAAACGACACCTCGCTGTCGGGGAACCGTCCGATCCGGGCCTGGCCGAGGGGCAGGCCCAGATGGCCGGCAATCTCGCGCGCCAGCTCGGGGTGCGCGCTGCCGGAGAACACCTTCAGTTCGGCGAAAGCCATCCTCATGGCCTCACCCTCGTGCCGGACATCGAAACGGCCCTCCCGGGGGGCTCCTCCAGTGCTGGCTGGGGCGGAAGGATTCGAACCTTCGATGCGGGATCCAAAGTCCCGAGCCTTACCACTTGGCCACGCCCCAACACGTCGCGGCCGCGCAGCCAACCATGGCGCGACCCGCAGGCGCGGCGCAAACAGTTAGTGTATACGACAGCTTGCGCTTCAGACAAGGAAGCCTGCCGCCTCCTCCCGCCCGGTCGTCGCGGTGATCGACGTCCGCCAGCCCGCGGCGGCCAGCGCCGCCCCGGCTGCCGCGGCGGCCCCTGCGTCGCGGAACAGACCGAATACCGTCGAGCCGCTCCCGCAGAGGGCCGCGCCGTCCGCCCCCGCCGCACGAAGGGCGTCCCGAATCCGACCGATCTCCGGGTGCCTCGCGACAACCGGCGCCTCGAGGTCGTTTGCAATCGCGATCGGCGTCCCGTCAGCCAGGTGAACCTCCTGCGCGGGCAAGGCTTCGTGGCGCTCGTCTCTTCCTCTGTCCTCGTCCAGCCACCGGTACGCGTCGGGGGTCGGCACCCCGAACGGCGGGAAGACGAGCACGACGTGGTGGGGCGGCAGGTCGGGCAGCGGCGTCAGCTCGTCGCCGCGCCCGGCTCCGGCCGCAGTCCCACCGTAGAGGAAGAAGGGCACGTCGGCGCCCAGGCGGCGGGCCAGTCCGAGGCGCATCTCTGGGTGCATTGCCGGATGCCAGAGGCGTTCGAACGCGACCAGCGCCGCGGCCGCGTTCGAACTGCCGCCTCCCAGTCCCCCTTGGGCAGGGATCCGCTTGCACAGCGTGACGAGGGCGCCCGAGGGCGGGCCGGGGCGGCCCGAAGCCTCCCAAACGAGGGCGGCCGCGCGCCAGACCAGGTTCCGGGAGTCGGTCGGCACCGCGGGGTCGTCGCACTCGATGGCGAACGGACCCGGCCTCTCGTGAACGTCGAGCGTGTCGTGCAACGCCAGCGACTGGAAGATGGTGTGCAGCTCGTGGTAGCCGTCGGGCTGGCGGCCGCCCACGAGAAGCGTCAGGTTGATCTTGGCGTGCGCTCTCATCATCGACCGAGCGGGCCGGCCCGCCGCAGTTCGCCGAGCGTGATCGGCCTCGCCTTGTCCGGGATCTCGACGGTGAACGCCTCGTCACCGAGCGCGACGTTCAGGTCGGCGCCGGCCACTCGCAGCCGCAGTTCGGTGCGCGGCTCGGCGTCCACCAGTTCGAGCAGCACACGGCGCGGCACCCCGCCCTCCCGCTCCTCGTACTCGACGCGCAGCGAGTTGGCCACGGCCGCGATCACCGACCAGTGACCCGACCCGTCCTGCCGCAGCCACGTCGATTCACCCGCCGCCCCCTCGATGCGCGCCCACCCCTCGCCGAAGGCGAGTCCTGCGGTGGCATCGGACGCGACGAGGCCGCAGCCGGCGAGGATCGCGTGCAGCGTGGCCGGGGCGAGCGGAAGGCCCACGAGCGCGTCGATGATGGCTTCCGGCGGTTCTCCCTCGAGGACCGCCCGGTCGCGCGGCAGCAGCAGCGTCGCCCGTCCTCCCGACGAAACGAGGATGAAGGCTGGCGGCCCGAACGGGGCAAGGCCCTCGAGGCGAAGGCTGGCCGGCCGCGAGAACCCCGCGAGGACACGGCCCCGCAGCCGCTGGCCGCCGACGCGCCCCGAGACGCCGAGTTCCGCGGTCATCGTGTCGATGGCCCGGCACGGGCGGGTCGCCTCGTCGAAGGCCGCCCCAAAACCGGGGAACGGCTGCCCGGCGCCCGATGGCAGCGAGAGCCGCCGCGGACCGCAGGCGGCAGAGACCAGGATCAGCAAGCCGGCGAGGAGTGCCAACGCGGGGCGGTTCCGCCGCCCAGGCCCTTGCGGCAGGCCCCCCGGCCAAGCCCTCACCGCTCCGGCTCCAGCTCGCGGGCCGTGCGGATCTTGCGCTCGATGCCCTCGCGCTCGGCGGGCGGAAGGTCGCCCGAAAGCGCGCGCTGCCAGGCGGAGACCGCCTCGCGGTACCGACCGAGGCGGAACAGGACGTCGCCAAGGCGCTGGTGCAGGTCCGAGTCGCGGGGGCGCTGCTGGGTGGCGCGGCGGAAGCCGGCCGCAGCTTCCTCGAGCTGCCCGCTGGCCTCGTAGGCCTCCGCCAGCATCAGCACGACGGTCGGACGGTCGGGGTCGGACAGGAGCACGCGCTGCAGCACCGGCACGGCCTTGCCGGGCACGCCGGTGCGCAGGTAGAGACGGGCCAGGGTCAGCTCGATCGCGAGATCGGCCAGGCGGTCGGTCCGGCGGGCCGCCTCGAGGTGGTCGATGGCGCGCACGGCCGCGGCAAGGCCGCCGGCGTCGGTCAGCCGGACCGAGGTGTCGAGGCCAACCTGCCCCGCGGCGACGAACCCAAGCACGCGGTGGGCCTCGCGGTTGGACGGATCGATTTCGAGCGCCGCGCTTCCCCACTGCGCGGCCTCACGAGGCTGGTCCTGCCGCGCGTAAAGCGCCGCCAGCTCGGCGCGGATCTCCGCGGCACCGGGGTCGAGCTTCGCCGCCTCGCGCAATTCAGTGGCCGCCCGATCGGCCTCGCCCTGAGCCTCGAGGTGCCGGGCAAGCAGGAAGCGGTAGTAGGCTTGAGCGCGGTCGGCCTGGGGCGAGGCGGCGGCCGGCGCAGCAGAGAGCGCCAGCAGCACGAGCATGCCCGAAACGGTCCACCCGTACCATCTCACGCCCCGATTGTTCCACAAAAGCCGCCGCAGGAGATAGCCGCGCGGCCGGACTGCGCTATAGTTCCGACGGAGGCGCCGATGCCAATCGACCCCGAGCTGCTCGAGATCCTGGTGTGCCCCGCCTGTCACGGGAAGGTGGAGGTGGTGCGTGACGGTCGCGGGTTGAAGTGCCAGCAGTGCCGGCGGGTGTACCCGGTCACCGAGGAGGACATCCCGGTCATGCTGGTGGACGAGGCGACGATCGAGGACTGATGAACCGACGGCCGTGAGGATTCTCCTGATTCGCCTGCGGCTGATTGGCGATGTCGTGTTCACGACGCCAATCATCCGGGCGCTGCGCCGGCGTCACCCCGGGGCCCATCTCGCCTACGTGGCGGAACCGGCTGCCGCCCCGATCGTCGCGGATAACCCCCATCTCGACGAGGTCATCGTGGCGCGGGCGCCGGGCGCGGCCGGGCGCGCGCTGGCCGATCTCTCGCTCGCCCGGCAGCTCAGGCGCGGCCGTTTCGACCTGGCGATCGATCTCCACGGAGGGCCCCGTGCCGCGACGCTCGCGCTGCTCAGCGGCGCCAGACGGCGGATCGGGTACGCGATCCCCGGCCGGAGCTGGTTGTACACTGACCGCGTGCCTCGGCCGCGGCAGCTGCGCGCGCGGCACTCGGTGGAAAACCAGTGGGATCTCCTGGGGCCGCTCGGCGTCGCCCCCCCCGATCGCGAGCGCGACGCCACCGAGATGCCGGTCTCGCCGGCAGCCGCTGCGACCGCGGCGGCCAAGCTCGACGCGGCAGGCCTCGCTGATCGCGGTGGCCTCGTGGTGATCCACGTGAGCGCCGGGAACCCGTTTCGGCGCTGGCCGGCCGAGGCGTTCGCGGCGCTGGCCGAGGGGCTGGTCGCGCGCGACCCGCGCACGCGGGTGCTGCTGCTCTCCGGCCCATCCGAGTACGAGGCCGCCCGGGCCATCGGCGCGCGGGCCCGCGCCGCCACGGGCGTGTCGGCGGCGCGGATCGTCGACCAGGTCGAGCTGGACCTCAGGGAACTGCGCGCGGTGCTCGAGGATGCGGCGCTATTCGTCGGCGGCGACAGCGGGCCGCTCCACGTGGCCGGCACCTCGCGGGTCCCGGTGGTCGGCCTCTACGGGCCGACGCTGCCCGCGCGGTCGGCGCCATGGCGCCCGGCGCGCTACGTCACCGAGTCGGTGGAGGTCGCCCTGCCGTGCCGGCCGTGCGATCAGCGCCGGTGCGAGCCGGGAGATTTCCGCTGCCTCGGGCGCGTCACGCCCGCGGCCGTGCTGGCCGCCGCCGAGCGGGCGATGGCTGCGAGCGGCGCGCAGCGAACAGCAAAGGAAGGGACATGGCCGTTGAAGCCGGCGTGAAAGGCACCGGGCACTGGCTTGACCGTGCGGCGCTGGCGGGCCTGCTCGGCTTCGCCGGGGCGCTGCAGTTCTCGATCTTCCTGGCCGAGGCGCTGCTGGCGGCGGCGCTGGTCGCCTGGCTCGGCGCCCTGATCGTGAACCGCGAGCGTCCCGAGGTCCCCGGCTGGTTCCTGCCGCTGCTCGTGTACGCCGCGCTGACGCTGGTCGCCACCGCGTTTTCGCTCGAGCCGCTGACCAGCCTCGGGGCCGCCAAGCAGCTGCTGCTGTTCCTCCTCGTCCCGGCCACCATTCGGGCGGCGCGCGGGCGCTCGGCCGAGACGGTGATGGACGTGGTGCTGTCGCTCGGGGCGTTCAGCGCGATCGTGGGGGTGATCCAGTTCGGCTTCCTCGGCTACGACCGGCTGCAGCAGCGGCCGGTGGGAACGCTCGGGCACTGGATGACGTACTCGGGGCTGCTGATGCTGATCGCCTGCAGCGCGGCCGCGCGGCTGCTGTTCGAGCGGCGCAACCGCACCTGGCCGGCGCTCATCATGCCCGCGCTCGTCGTGGCCCTCGTGTTCACCTTCACCCGGAGCGCGTGGGTCGGCGCGTGCGTGGGAATCGGCCTGCTGCTCGTGCTGAAGGACTTCCGGCTGCTGGCGCTCGCGCCCGTGGTGGCCGGCCTCTTCTTCGCGCTGGCGCCCGCGAGCATCGCGTCGCGCTTCTACTCCATCTTCGACCTCCACGACCCGAGCAACCGCGACCGGGTGGCGATGTTCGCGGCGGGGGCCGAGATCGTCGCGAGCGACCCGCTGACCGGCGTCGGGCCGAACCTGATGCAGCGGGTCTACCCGGATTACCGGAAGCCGAACGCGGTCGAGCAGACGCCCCCGCATCTCCACAACGTGCCCCTCCAGATCGCGGCCGAGCGCGGTCTGCCCGCCCTCGCCGTCTGGATCTGGTTCCTCGTCGCCGTGGTGCGCGACCTGCTGCGCAAGCTGCGGGCCGACCGCCCGCGCTACCTGGCCGCCGCGGCGCTCAGCGCGGTCGGCGCGATGGTGGCTGCCGGGTTCTTCGAGTACAACTTCGGCGACTCGGAGTTCCTGATGCTCCTCCTCCTGCTGTTGGCGCTGCCCTGGGCAGCCTCGGCGTCGCCGGCCCGGCGGCCGCAGGGGGAGCCCGCCGCCTGACCCGGGGGTCTTCGACATGGCGCTCAACGAATCGCTCCAACGCGCGCTCGAACGCTTCGCCGGCGCCACGGTGCTCATCGTCGGCGACGTGATGCTCGACCAGTTCGTCATCGGCCGCGTGTCGCGAATCTCGCCCGAGGCGCCCGTGCCCGTCGTCGTGTACGAGCGCGACGAGCACCGGGTGGGTGGCGCGGCGAACGTCGCCAACAACGTCAAGGCGCTCGGGGGCCGGGTCGAGCTGGTCGGGTTGACGGGCGCCGACGCGGCCGGGCAGCGGCTGCGCGACCTGCTGAACGGCCTCGGCATGGGCACGGCGGGCCTCGTTCGCGACCCCTCGAGGCGAACCACCACGAAGCTTCGGGTGGTGACGGACCGCAACCAGCAGGTCGCGCGGATCGATTACGAGACCGACGTCGAGGCGGCCGGCCCCATCGAGCAGGCGCTCGCGATCCAGGCCGAGCAGCTCGTCCCGCGTGCCGACGTGGTGGTGGTCTCCGACTACCTGAAGGGGGCGGTGACGCGAACGCTGATGGCGAGGGTGATTGCCGCCGGGAGGGTGCGCGCGATCCCGGTGCTCGTCGATCCGAAGATCCCGCACCTCGACTACTACGCCGGCGCCTCGTTGATCACGCCCAACCACTACGAGGCCGAGATCGCCACGCACCTGCGGATTCGCGACGACGAGGACGCGGTGCGCGCCTCGGCAGTGTTCCGCGAGCGCGCGCACTGCGAGCGGGTGCTGATCACGCGCGGCGAGCACGGGATGTGCCTGCTCGACGGCGACCTTCCCCGGCACTTCCCCGCCGTCGCCCGCGAGGTGGCCGACGTCACCGGCGCCGGCGACACGGTGATCGCCACGATGGCCCTCGGCCTGGCCGCCGGCGCGCGGATCGACCAGGCGTGCGAGCTGGCCAACCACGCGGCCGGCATCGTGGTCGGGCGCTTCGGTCCCGCCGCCGTCACCCGCGCGGAGCTGGGGGAAGCGGTTCTGGGGCTAGGGGCTAGGGGCTAGGGGGCCGAGTCGCCGGCCTGTCAGTGCCTGAAGTGCCTCCGGCCGGCGAACACCATCGCGAGGCCGCGCTCGTCGGCGGCGGCGATCACCTCGGCGTCACGCACTGACCCGCCGGGCTGGACGACCGCAGTCGCCCCCGCGTCCGCCACCGCATCGAGACCGTCCCTGAAGGGGAAGTACGCGTCCGACGCGGCCACCGACCCCGCAAGATCCACGCGCGCCGCGCCGGCCTTCATCGTCGCCACCTTCACCGCGTCCACGCGGCTCATCTGCCCCGCCCCGATGGCCAGCGTCCTGTCCGCAGCCGTGAAGATCACCGCGTTCGACTTGACGTGAGCGCAGACGCGCCACGCGAAGCGCAGCGCCTGCCACTCCTCGCGGCTCGGG
>DAOPQX010000051.1:11025-14708 GCA_035348395.1 Vicinamibacterales bacterium
GGCGGCCGGCTCGATGCCGGGCGCGATCACCGCCTCGATGAAAGTGCTCGCAATCTCGCGGGCGGTCGGTTCGTCGATCGCCCGGTTGAGCCCCGAGATCCCGCCGTAGGCAGACAGGGGGTCGGCCTCGCGGGCGCGAACGTACGCCTCGGCGGGCGTGGCGCCGGTGGCCGCTCCGCAGGGGTTGGTGTGTTTGATCATGACGGCGGCCGGTTCGCGGAACTCGTGGACGATGCGGGCGGCCGCGTCGATGTCGAGCAGGTTGGTGAAAGAGAGTTCCTTCCCCTGGCGCACGTCGAGCCCGGCCGCGCTCGGCGCCCGGTACCAGGCCGCGGGCAGGTGCGGGTTCTCGCCGTAGCGCAGGTCGCGCGCCTTCGGAAGCCGCAGGCTGAGAGCGGGTGGCAGGACGCCCCGCGGCGTCCGCGCGTAGCCGCCCGGCCCGTCCTCGATCAGCAGCAGCTCGTCAGCGATGGCGGCGTCATAAGCGGCCGTGTGGGCGAAGGCCGCACGCGCGAGCCGCAGCCGCAGCGACAGGTCGGGCCCCCCGCTCCGCTCGATCGCCTCGAGCACCGTGCCGTAGTCGGACGGCGAGGTCACGACGAGCACGTCGCGGAAGTTCTTCGCCGCGGCGCGCAACAGGCTCGGCCCCCCAATGTCGATCTCCTCGACGAGCGCGTCGAACGAGGTCGAGGGATCCGCCGCAGCGCGGGCGAACGGGTAAAGGTTCACCGCCACGAGGTCGATGGGATGGATGCCGTGGCGGTCGAGCGCGGCCCGGTCGTCCTCACGGCTGCGCCGGGCCAGGATGCCGGCATGGATGTGGGGGTGCAGCGTCTTGACGCGGCCGTCGAGCATCTCGGGAAAGCGGGTGACCTCGGACACCATCGTCACGCGCAGGCCGGCGGCCGCCAGCGCCCGCGCGGTGCCTCCCGTTGATACCAGTTCGAAGTTCAACTCGGCGAGGCCGCGTGCAAACGACTCCAAACCCGTCTTGTCCGATACACTGATCAACGCTCGACGCATGCGCCACCCTCGACGGGGATGAACCCCGCAAAACTCACCATATTTCGAAGCTTTTGCGATTGTGGGGCGCCGTTGTCCGCTTGACACTCATCTGCCGCCCCCATAAGATGGAGGGTGGCGCCGATCGTTCGGGCCTCCGGCGCCGAGCCGCGTACGGTGCGGCTTTTTTTTGTTCCCCCACGGTCCGCGAAACGACTCGGGGGCAGTCTCGTCGGTCGGCGCGGCGCGCCAGACCAAGCAAGGCAGGAAAGAATGCGCATTACAGGCAAGGTCAAGTGGTTCAACAACGCGAAGGGTTACGGGTTCATCGAGCGGGACGGCGGCAGCGATGTCTTCGTCCACTACTCCGCAATCCAGAGCAATGGCGGTTTCCGCTCCCTCGAGGAAGGTCAGACCGTCGAGTTCGAGATCGTTGACGGCCCGAAGGGCCCGCAGGCTGGCAACGTCACCAAGGTCTAGCGCCGAGCGACGGGGCGTCCAGCGCGTGCGCCGGGCGCCCCCCCCCGCCCATCCCTCACTCCTTCCCACTCCTCACCGCTCCCTGATTCAAAGCCTCCCTCGCAGCGGCAGCCGCGCCCGACCCCGACCCTGAGACCTTCGCGGTGAAGACCACCTTGCCCTCTTCGGTGGCGACGCGGAAGACCACCTCGCGGCCCCCGCCCGTGCGGAGGCGCGCCAACTGCCCGTGAACGAGGTCGGCGAACCGGTCGAACGGCAGCCCCTGGTCGTTCCCGGCCGCTCGGCGGGCCTCGAGGAGGGCCGAGTAGAGGCCCTCGATCTTCGAGTCGAGCGCCTCGTCTCCGGCCACGCCAACGCGGACGGCGTGCTCGACGGGCGCAGGGGACGGCTCGGCTCTCGGCTCGGGCGCCGGCGCTTCGGCCGGGGCGGTGACGGGCCGCCCCTTGTCCACGAACTCGTCACGCTTCATGTGCTGGAAGGGCCCCGGACGCCCCTCCTCGCGGGCACGGATCCCGCGGTCCCACAGCTCGCAGAACCGGCTGAACCTGGTCTGGAGCGTGCTCAAGCGGAAGCGATCGGCGTAGCTCTGGATGTAGGCGCGGTCGTAGCGCTTGAAGAGTGCCTCTACGCGCGACCGCGCTTCGACGGGCGGCTTGGGAAGCGACCCGGCGAAGTACATGTTGTACTGGCTTTCCAGCTGATGGAGGGCTGCTTCCAGGAGGCGAAGATCGCGTTCGAGCTCGCTCTGTTCGGCCACGATCACCCCTGCGATGGACGCGGGCTACCGGAGCAAGAGGAACCAGAACAACGGCAGCCAGAGCTCGCGCGCGTAAGGAACCGGGCGGTCGTCCACGAGCACGTCCACCTGGTCGAGGTTTCCGACGACGTTCCACAGGTCGCGCAGGCGCTCGACGTCGCGTGGCAGGAACCGCGCGCGGTGCCTGAACGACTCGCCCGATCCCGTCTCGACGTACTCGCTCGCGCGGCGAGCCGCCGCGACGGCCGCCGCGTAGTCCTCTCGGTCGAAGCGGGGAAACGCGATCGTCACCGAGAAGGCCCGGCCGCTCGGCCCGAACAGCTCCTCGCGGAGGTCCGGATCGAGGGCGGCGATTTCTTCATCGGTGGGCTCTTCGGGCACCTCGACGTACGGCCAGAACCGCTCGCGGGGGCGGTAGCGGCGATGTTCGGGGGGCAGGGCTTCAGCCGTCTCGCGGGCCAGGCCCTCGGGGCCGCCGGCTCGAGGGTGATCACGCTGTTCGCTCATGTACAGGGCCAAGACAACGGTGATGGTATCCTGACTCCGCTACGAGCGGCAAGAGAGCCATGGCCGATTTCCGCCTGATCCCGTCGATCGACACGCTGCGCCACCGGCCCCGGATCAAGCTGCTCGAGCGCCACTTCGGGGGACCCGCCATCGTGGACGCCCTGAGGCGGGCGGCCGCGGCCGTGCGCGGCGACCTGGCGAGGCAGGCGCCGGGCGGCCCCCGCGGCACCGGGCCCGGGAAAGAGGAGATCGCCGAGGCGATCGAAGCGAGGACCGAGGTCGAGTTGGCCGCGTCGGTGCGGCCGTCCCTCGGCCGGGTGATCAACGCTACCGGCGTCTTGATCCACACGAACCTCGGGCGCTCGCCGCTCTCGCCGGCCGCCCTCGATCGCGTCCGCGAGGTGGCCGGCGGGTACTCCAACCTCGAGTACGATCTCGGCACGGGCGGCCGCGGCGCCCGGGACGTCCATGCCGAGGCGCTGCTCCGCCGCCTGCTCGGCGTCGAGTCGGCCGTCGTCGTCAACAACAACGCGGCGGCGGCGCTGCTGGTGCTGGCGGCGCTCGCCGCCGGGCGCGAGGTGATCGTCTCGCGCGGCGAACTGGTCGAGATCGGGGGAGGCTTTCGGGTTCCCGACGTCATGGCCCAGTCGGGAGCACAGCTTCGCGAAGTCGGCACCACCAACAAGACCCGCGTGGACGACTACCGGGCGGCGATCACCGACCGCACGGCGCTGATCCTCCGCGTCCACCGCTCCAACTTCCGCATCGAGGGGTTCACCGAGCAACCGTCGCTGGCTTCCCTCGCCGCGCTCGGCCGCGAGCGCGGGATCCCGGTGGCCGAGGACCTTGGCAGCGGCTACATCGGCATGCCCGGGGAAGAGGGCGACGAGGCGCTCGACGCGCGCCTTGGAGGCGAGCCGCGGGTGCAGGCCAGCCT
>DAOPQX010000052.1:0-14439 GCA_035348395.1 Vicinamibacterales bacterium
GCTGGGCTACCCGGTGTTCTCGCAGAGCACACTGCCGCTGGACGATGATCTGCTCGAGGAGCTGTTCGGCGACGAGGTCCGCGCCGGCGTCGTCCGCGACCCGCTCGAGATCCAGGACGTGTGGAAGAACAGCTACTCGGCGAGCACGAACCACAAGGTCTGGGCCGCGAAGTTCACCGCGCGCCACCCGAATCTCGTCGCGCTGGAGCTGTCGAACTTCAAGTGCGGCCACGACGCCCCGATCTACACGGTGATCGAGTCGATCATCGAGAAGTCGGGCACCCCCTACTTCTCGTTCAAGGACGTGGACGAGAGCAAGCCCACGGGCTCGATCAGGCTTCGCGTCGAGACCATCCACTATTTCCTCAAGCGCTACGCGGAGGACATGAACAGGAAGCGGGATGCGGGCAAGGCCATCGACGAACAGGTGGCCGCGTTCGAACGGCAGCTGCGCCGCCAGATGCTCCTGGACGAGGAGCTCGCGGACATCGCCGCCAGGCAGCCTGAGTTCCCCGCGGGCCGCCGCCTGCTGCCCGTGCTGCCGCTCGGGCAGGGCGGCTCCTCGCCGGGGCGCGAGCTGCACTCGTAGCGTCACGAGGGTGCCATCTTTCACCTTTCTGGTACGGCCCCCCGGCTCTGGCAATCTTCACGTTTTGGGTACGGCCCCCTGGGCGGTGGATCCATCATGGAGCCCGTCCGGTGGCCCCCCGATCGAGGAGTTGCCCGAATGAGGTCCCGCACGCGCATCGGCAGCCGGTTAGGGGCGGTGGCGATCGTGTTCCTCCTGGCCGCGTTCGCGGAGGTTCGCCCGCCGGCCCGCGCCCAGTCGTTCGACAGGTACTTCCCCGCCAAGGACCTGACGACAGTCGGCGTCTACTACTACCCCGAGCACTGGGATCCAGCCCAGTGGGAGCGCGACTTCCGGAACATGGCGGCGATGGGGTTCGAGTTCACTCACTTCGCGGAGTTCGCGTGGGCCCAGCTCGAGCCCGAGGAAGGACGCTACGACTTCCGGTGGCTCGATCGATCCGTGGAGCTGGCGGCGGAGCACAAGCTCGGGGTCGTCCTGTGCACGTCCACCGCCACGCCCCCGGTGTGGCTGGTGCGGAAGTACCCCGAGGTGCTGGCCACCGCCGAGGACGGCTCGCGGATGGACCACGGATCGCGGCAGCACGCCAGCTTCTCGAGCACGTTCTACCGTGAATACTCGTTGAAGCTGATCGAGCAGCTTGCACGGCGGTACGGCGGCGACGAACGGGTGATCGGGTGGCAGCTCGACAACGAGCCGAGGCGATTCCTCGACTACGGGAAGGACGCGCCGGCAAGGTTTCGCGCGTGGCTCGAGAAGAAGTACGGAACGATCGACGCGCTGAACGCGGCCTGGGGCACCGCCTTCTGGAGCGGCACCTACACCAGCTTCTCTCAGATCAACCTTCCGCTCCACCGCCAGTGGGGCATGAACCTGCACCAGCGCTTGGACCACTACCGCTTCGCAGACGAGGAAACCGCGACGTTCCTCGACGAGCAGGCAAGGGTCATCCGGAAGCACGTCAAGGGGCGGCAGTGGATCACCTCGAACTACATCCCGATGTACGACGTCGGCTACGTCGGCGCCAGCCGCGAGCTCGACTTCGACTCGTACACCCGCTACATGGTGTACGGCGCGGACCGCGGGCTCGGCCCGCGAGGCTACCGTGTCGGGGAGTACACGCGCATCGCGATGGCCAACGACTTCTTCCGGCCGCTGAAGGGGATGTACGGGGTGATGGAGTTGCAGCCGGGGCAGGTGAACTGGGGTGCCATCAACCCACAGCCCCTTCCGGGCGCGGTGCGGCTGTGGCTCTGGCACGTGTTCTCTGGAGGCAGCAAGTTCACCTGCACCTATCGATACCGGGCGCCGCTGTACGGCTACGAGGCCTACCACGCCGGAATCGTCGGAACCGACGGCGTGACACCGACCGCCGGCGGCCGTGAGTACGCGCAGTTCATCGCCGACATCCGGCGGCTGCGCGAGAAGGCCGACGCCGGGGCTCCCGTTCCCGCTGCCTACGCCAGGCGCGCCACCGGCATCCTGCTCGACGCCGACAGCATCCAGGCGATCGGCCTGAACAGGCAGACCACCGAGTGGAACACCGAGTCGCACGTGCTGAAGTACTACCGTGCCCTGAAGTCGTTCGGGGCGCCGGTGGACTTCGTTCGCCGGGGAGCGGATCTTGCCCGGTATCCCGTTCTCGTGGTCCCCGCTCACCAGATGATCGACGAGGAACTGATCGCCGCGCTGACCCGCTACGCCGAGCAGGGGGGCACGCTGCTGCTGACGTGCCGGACGGGCCTCCACGACCGGCGCGGGCACCTGTGGGAGGCGAAGTTCTATGAGCCGATGTGGAAGCTGGTCGGCGCCGAGATCGAGTCGTACGACCTGCCGATGCCCCACGCACCCAACACGGTGCGCTTCGGCTCCGAGGACTTCGAGTGGAGTAGCTGGGGCGACCTTCTGAAACCCCGGCCCGGCACCGCAACGTGGGCGACGCACCAGGGCGACTTCTACGCGGGCACCCCCGCGGTGGTCTCACGGAAGCTGGGCAAGGGAACGGTGACCTGGGTTGGCGTGGACACGCGTTCGGGTCAACTCGAGAAGCAGGTGCTGGCCAGGCTCTTCGCGGAACGAGGAATCGCGGTCGAAGGCTATCCCGAGGGCGTCCTCGTCGAGTACCGCGACGGCCTCGGCATCGCCCTGAACTACTCCGACAAGGACTTCGTGATGCCCCTCCCGGCCGGCACGGAGATCCTGGTCGGTGACACGACGCTCGAAACCGCCAGCGTGCTCGTCTGGAAAACGCCCCGCGGTTGATTGCGGGGCCGTACCAGAAACGTGACGGTCTTCACGCTTCGGGGGCCGTACCAGAAACGTGAAGGCGTTCACGCTTTTGGTACGGCCCTCAGGACGTGACGATCTTCACGCTTTCGGTACGGCTCTACCGGTACTTGGCCAGGTTGTAGCGATCGGCGAGCGCCCGCCGCTCCGCGTCGGGAAGTGCCTGCATATAGGACTTGAACCCCGGGCACCACCCGGCGTGCCAGCGCCACAGCCGGGCCAACAACGACGTCGGCTTCCGGTCGGCCTTCTCCCGGATCTTGCACGTCGCGCACCCTGCTTCGGCCATGTCGCACCTCCTTCGGTGCTTCCGCGCGTCTGCCGGATCCCGATCGCAACCGCAAGCCAGGGAGGGGCGACCACAAGGGTCGCCCTACGCCCCGACTCTCACACAACCCGGTGGGGCGGGCCGCAAACCGGTGGGGCAGGCCGCTCCCGGCAGTCGCTCAATGCCCGATCGCCGCGTCGAGCGCGAGGTACCGGTCGCGGTGCGCCTCGGGCTCGGCCTGCGACTTCACGTCGATCCGCATCCGCTGGTAGTTGGTCTCCGGCCGATAGGCGGGCCACTCCGGCAGTCCCGGACCGTTCGGGTTGCCCGTCTTGATGAAGTTCACGAAGTAGGCCTGCATGGTCTTCGAGACCTCGTGGTCGGCCGGCTCCCAGGCGTAGCGCGTGTCGAGCTCGAGGTTGCCCATGGCGTACTGGATCTCCGCCGAGTGCGCGGCGCCCCGCGGCGGGCGCGGGCCGGCGCTCCCGGCCGCATCGCCGCGGGCCGCGGCAGGCACGGCGGGAGGCGGCTGCCCCGGCATTCCCAGGTACGGCGGGCGCACCCT
The DNA here is from genome assembly GCA_035348395.1 of Vicinamibacterales bacterium. Lineage (GTDB taxonomy): Bacteria > Acidobacteriota > Vicinamibacteria > Vicinamibacterales > Fen-181 > JARKSS01. The sequence continues at coordinate 3,709 of DAOPQX010000052.1, forward strand.
TGCGTAGAGGTAGCGGTAGACCGGCTTGCCGCCCGTCTTCATGTGCAGCTCGGTCCACTTCCAGGTGCCGTAGGAGACAAAGCGTGCGCTGGCGAGGTGCATCGCAGCCTCGTACACCTCGTCTGGCGTCGTGGCGGCGTACGCCTTCACGATTGACTCGGCCTTCTCCCCGTAGAACTTCCGGATCGCGGCGGCGAGCGTTTCGGCCGTCGGCTCGCCCCCCGCCAGCACCGCCCGCGCGGGGCCCTCCTCCGTGTTGGAGCCGGCGAGCAGGGGCACCTTGGCCTGCTCGCCCGCGAGCGCGATCTCCGGCAGCGACTTCGCGAGGAAGTAGCCGTCCATCGCGGTGCTGAAGCGGATGTCGCGCGCCTTCCCGGCGGCTTCCAGGATCTGCTGCGCACTCATCGCCCGAAGGGCGGCAAGCGACCCGGCGCCGGCGGACTCGGCGAACTTCACGCCGCTCGCCTCGACCTCGCGAAGCGCCCGCGGGGGCAGGCTCGCGATTGCCGCGCCGCTCTCGCAGATGGCGCCCGCGATCAGGCCGCGCGACAACGGCGAGGCCATCAGCGCACTGACCGAGATCGACCCGGCCGACTCCCCCGCGATCGTCACCCGCTTCGGGTCGCCGCCGAACGCGGCGATGTTCTTCTGCACCCACCGCAGCGCCGCCACCTGGTCGAGCAGGCCGTAGTTGCCCGACGCGCCGTGCGGCGATTCCTTCGTCAGCTCGGGATGCGCGAAGAAGCCGAAGACGTTGGTCCGGTAGTTCAGCGACACCGCGACGATGCCCTTCCGCGCCATGCGCTCGCCGTCGTAGCGCGGCTCGGATCCGTCGCCGTTCTGGAACCCGCCGCCGAAGATGTACACGAGCACCGGGAGCTTCTCGCGGCCCGACTTCGCCGGCGTCCAGACGTTCAGGTAGAGGCAGTCCTCGCTCATGCCGTCGCCGCGGAGCCAGTAGTCGGCTCCCGGTGAGAGCCGCTGCATGCAGGCGGGACCGAACCCGTCGGCGTTCCGCACGCCGGTCCAGTTCTTCGGGGGCTGCGGCTCGCGCCAGCGCAGGTCGCCGACGGGCGGCTGCGCGAAGGGAATCCCCTTGAAGCTGCGGACGCCCTCGACGGGCGCCACGGTGGACTCGACGATGCCGTTCGCGGTCTTGACGCGGTCGGCCCCGAAGGCCGGCAAGGCGATGGTGAGGAGGAGAGCGAGAGCGGGGGCCAGAGCGCGCGCGGAGCAGGTCATGGATGCCTCGATTCGGGCGCCATCATAGCACCCGGCTCGAGGACGCGGAATGGTCTGCCGCCACGGCCGCCCCGAGCGGCCGCGTCACACGGCCGTCAGAGGAGGCGGAACGCCGGCGTACCTGACTCGACACGCGCCAAGTGATTTCGGTACGGTAGTAGCGTGACGCGCGTGCCGCCTTTCGACCGTCCCGCGAGCTACGACGACCTGCTTCGCCAACCGGACCACCTCGTGGCAGAGATTCTCGATGGCGAGCTGCACGCAAACCTTCGCCCGTCGGCCGTCGCCGCCGGCAGCGCCTTTACCCTGGGGGGCATGCTGCGCCGCGCCTGCAGCGCCGGAGATCCCGACGGCTGGCAGATCCTGAACGAGCCCGAGCTGCGCCTGGGCGCCGACGTCCTCTTCCCCGCGGCGGCCGGCTGGCGCGCCTCGCGGCTGCCGGAGCTGCCCCGCACCGCCTACTTCTCGATCGCCCCCGACTGGGTGTGCGAGATACCCGCCACGTACCCGGCCTCGCTTCGCTCGCGAAGGATGGCCATCTACGCCGGTGAGGGAGTCTCCTACGCGTGGCTGATCGACCCCGTCGCGCAGACGCTCGAAGTGCGCAGCCTGCAGGAAGGCCGCTGGAGGGTCGTGGCCACGCACGTCGGCGGCCAGCTCGTGCGTGCCGTGCCGTTCGAAGCCCTGGAGCTGCAGCTCTCCGCGCTCTGGCCTCGCGAGCCGGGAAAGACCCGGGGAAGGTAGAAGGCCAGCCCTACGAACCCGACGAGCTGGACGAACGCGGCTGGCCGAGCAGTCGCTCGCCGCCGGCCTCGCGGAAGACCTCGCGCCCGCGGAGGCGGTTGGCGTCGGCCTCCGCGAGAACCGCCTGGAACGCTGCTCTCCTGCGCAGTGCCTCGAACTCGGGCCGGTTTCTGAGGAGCTGTGAAGGACAGTAACCCTTCGCGACCGCCCGTTCGATCAGCCGCGCCCCCTCATCATGGTCGCCGAGGTCGCACAGCAGCCAGGCCTCGAGGAACAGGGCTTCCGGGTCGTCCTGGATCTTGAGGCCCCGGAGCGTCGCGAGGTGTGCCAGCACGTCGTCGAGCCGGCGCTCGACCCACGCGAAGAGCGCCTCGCTCCAGGCGCGGAAGGCCGGGATCCGCGGGATCCGGCGCATCTCGTCCGCCGCCAGCCGCGCGGCCTCGCGCCGTCCTGCAAAGCCGAGGGCGATGACGCGCATCCCATCGTCGGCCCCGGCGACGACGAGGGGGCGAGGGATCTCGAGGAGGCGCTCGACGTCCCCAGCCATCAGCAGCGTCTGCTCGACGCTGGTGGGAACGTTCGGGTCGAGCCGGCGGGCCTCGGCGTGCGCGGCGATCGACTCGTCGTAGAGCCCGCAGTACCGGCAGGCGTGGACGAGGCCGGCGAACAGCTCAGGGTCGTTGCCGTTGAGCTTCGCTTGCTCGACCAGCCTCCGCAGCGCCTGCTGCGGTTGGCCCATGTCGGCCTCGAGGTGCGCGTAGAACTTGTGGGCGATCGACAGGCGGGGGTTGATCGCCAGCGCCTGGCGCAACGCATTCTCCGCTCGCGCCTCGCTGTCGGGCTGCTCCTCGATGAACTTGCCGATGACGCGCTGGCAGCGGCCCAGGTGGGCCCACGCCGGGGCGAAGCCGGGGTCCCTCTCGAGGCAGAGCTCGTAGAGATGCCGGGCGCGCGGCAGGCCGTCGTACGTGCGGACCATCTCGTTCGCGCGAAGGTACAGCTCGTACGCCTCTGGGTCGTGCGGCGCGTCAGGCTCCGGCGGAGCCGCCTCGGCCGTCAACGGCAGCGAGAGCGCGTCGAAGACGCGCTGGCTGATGTCGTCCTGCAGGTGGAACAAGTCGCCCATCGACGACTGCACGGTGTGGGACGTCAGCAGCGTCCCGCCGGGTGCCTCGACCAGCTGCACGCTCACGCGCAGCTGGTCGCCCGCCCGCAGGAGCGTTCCCATCACGACGCGATCGACGTCGGCTTCCGAGGCAAGCGCCTTCGGGTCGGGGGCGTCGGCGAAGCGGGCGGCCGTCGCGCTCGCGCGCACCACCAGCGAGTCGATCCCGGAGAGCGAGGTCGCGATCGCGTCCGGCAGGCTGTAGGCGAGGAAGTCGGTCTCCGGATCGGGACGCAGCACGCGGAACGGCAGCACGACGAGGCGCAGCAGCGGGCGCGCCAGCGTCGGCGCGCTGGCGCCATCGACGTGGCGGATCCCGCGCAGCTGCCGGGCCATGGCTTCGGCCGACGCCGGGCGATCCTCCGGACGCTTGGCGAGGGCGCGGCGGATGACGCGGTCGACGGCGGCCACGGCCGGCGACCCGGTCAGGGCGGGAGGCTGATCGTGCAGGGTGGCGTGCAGCACCTCGACCGCGCTGGCGCCGTCGAAGGCCGGCCGGCCCGCCAGCATCTCGAAGAGGATGGCGCCTGCCGCGAACAGGTCGCAGCGGGCGTCGACCGTCTCGCCCCTCACCTGCTCGGGCGCCATGTAGTGCGGCGTGCCGATGATCGAGCCAATCGTGGTGAGGCCCGTCGCGCTCGCGTCCACCGCCCCGGCCTCGGGGCGTGCGAGGCCGAAGTCGAGCACCTTCACGCCGTGCCGGGTCAGGAAGACGTTCGACGGCTTGAGGTCGCGGTGGACGATCCCGCGCGCGTGCAGCTCGGAGAGGGCGGCCAGGATCCCGAGCGCAACCGGCAGCGCCTCGGAGACGTTCATCGGGCCGCGGCGCAGCCGGCCGGCAAGCGACTCTCCCTCGAGCAGCTCCATCGCGATGAACAGCTCGCCATCATCCTCGCCAACCTCGTAGATCTGGCAGACGTTGGGATGGCTGACGCTCGCTGCCGATCGGGCCTCGCGCCAGAAGCGCTGCCGCGCGGCCTCGTCCCGGGCCGGCGAGGCCATCGTCTTCAGGGCGACGCTTCGGCCGAGCCGCTCGTCGCGCGCGGCATACACCACGCCCATGCCGCCCTGCCCGAGCATGGAGGTGATGGCGTAGCGTCCGATTCGCGCCGGCAGACCACTACCGGCACGCTTCTCGATCGACCCTTCATTCACGGATTCATCGATCATAGCGCGGGAAGGGGCCGCGGCGGCAGCCGCAGGCGCAGTTCGAAGCTCGACCGCCCTTCCCCGCGAAAAGCACTTGTCACGCGTCGCGCTTCACTCTTCGGCTTCGCTCAGGGAGCCTTGCCGAGCCGCCGGTTCCCACGGCTCGGCGGTTGCGCCCGCCCCGCGCCGCTGTCACAATGCGCGGCATGTCGATCTTCAGAACCATCGCTTTCTTTCTGACTCTGATTGCCGCCTCGGTTTCCGCGGGCCAGCAGCCCGCCGCCCCCGCGCCCGGCTCCAGGCAAGTTGTTGCCCCGGCAGGGGCGTTCTCGGCGGAACGGCTCGCGCGGCTCGATCGCGTGCTTCAGCAGTACGTAGACGAGGACCGCGCGGCGGGCATCGTCGCGCTCGTGCTGCGCGACGGCAAGCCCGTCTACGACCGCGCGTTCGGCTGGAGCGACAAGGAAGCCGGGCACCGGATGACGACCGACACGATCTTCCGCATCGCGTCGCAGAGCAAGGCGCTGACCAGCGTGGCGGTGCTCTCGCTGATGGAGGAGGGGGCGCTCTCGCTGAACACGCCGGTGAGCGCGTTCATCAAGAGCTTTGCGAAGACGAGCGTGGTGGTGAAGAAGGACGGGGACGTCGCCACGGTTGCGGCCAGGCGGCCGATCACCATCCGCGACCTGCTGACGCACACGGCGGGGATCTCCTACGGCACCGACGCGACGGTGGCGGCGCTGTACGAGCCGAAGGGGCTCGGGCCGGCGGCAGGCTGGGGGTGGTACACCGCCGACAAGGACGAACCGGTATGCGACACGATGGAGCGGCTCGGCACGCTGCCGTTCGTCGCGCAGCCGGGCGAAGCCTTTGTCTACGGCTACAACACCGATATCCTCGGCTGCGTAGTGGAGCGGGCGTCGGGCATGCCGCTCGATCGGTTCATCGCCTCGCGGATCACCGGCCCGCTCGGGATGAAGGACACGCACTTCTTCCTGCCACCCGGGCAGCGGGCGCGGCTGGCGGCGGTCTACGGCAACGGGCCCGACGGGAAGATCGCGCGCGCCCCCGAGGGCTCGCGCGGCCAGGGCCACTACGTGGATGGACCGCGGAAGAGCTTTGCCGGCGGCGCGGGTCTTCTCTCGACCGCGCACGACTACGCGCGGTTCCTCGAGATGATCCGCCGGGGCGGCGAACTGGACGGCGTCCGCATCCTCTCGCCCCGCACCGTTGCGCTGATGACGACCAACCAGGTAGGCGATCTCTACCGGACGCCGGGCCTGGGCTTCGGCCTCGGCTTCGAAACCACCGAGCGTTACGGGGCGAGCGGCATGGCCTCGGTCGGAGCTTTCGGCTGGGGGGGCGCCTACGGAACGACCTACAAGGTCGATCCCCAGGCGCGGCTCGTGCTCGTCATGATGGTGCAGCTCCTTCCGAACACGACCGACATCGGCCAGAAGTTCCCGAACCTCGTCTACCAGGCGCTGATGGAGCCGGTGGAATGAGGACGCTCGCCTCCGTCGCCGTCGTGTCGTTGCTGCTCGGCCTTCCCGCCGCCTCGCGGGCGGCGGCGCCGGCGCCTGGCGTGCCGGCGAACGGGGGTGTGAAGGTCCCCGGCCCCTGGGTCGCCCTCCACGTCCTGAACTACGAGACCGATGCCGACCTCGCGGCGCTCGAACAGCAGCTGCCCGCGTTGGCCGCGCGGGGCGTGAACGTCCTCGTCCTCGAGGTCGACTACGCCTTCGAGTCGCTGGCCCTCGGGATGCCGGGCGTGCTCGGCCACCTGTTCACGATCTGGTCGAAGCAGCCGAATGTCGCCGACTGGCCTCCCCTCGCGGCGAACGCCAGCCTGGTGCGGCAGCTGGCAGGAGGCAAGGGCCGCTGAACCGCCGTCCCCTGGTGTCCTCCTAGCGCGCCAGGTCTGTCGGCACCCCGCCCTTCACGCGGCTTCTCTCGGCGGCGTCCATGAACGCCATGATCTCGAGGGTTTCTTCCGGGGGAACGGGGGGCTTGCCGGTCTGGAAGAACGCGACGATCTGCCGCACGAGGGGCACGTAGGAGACGTCCTTCACGGGGAGGTAGGTCACGGCCTTGTCGCCGTAGACCAGCGCCCCGTAGTCCTGCTTGCCCGTCCGCAGCCCCTTCACCGTGCCGATCCGGCCGTCCTTCCACACGCCGACCGCGAGGTCGTAGTCGGCGTTCGACGTCATGGTCACCGAGGTGCACCCGGGTCCCATGAGCGTGTAGAGAGTCTCCACCGCGTGGATGCCGTACCAGAACAGGCCTGGGTTGGTCGGCTCGAGCGAGGCAGGCCCGTGCGCCTCGACGCCGAGCACCTGCCCGCGCGCCGGGTCGGCCAGGAACTCCTGGTAGGCGCTCGCGAACCGCAGCGACGAGGAGCTGAACCACGGCGTCCCCGACTCCTGCGCCAGGCGCGCGATCTCCTTGGCGTCGGCAAGGCTGGCCGCCATCGGCTTGTCGATGAAGAGCGGCTTGCGCCGCCGCAGCACTTCGCGGGCCTGCTCGAGGTGCACCCTGCCGTCGACGCTCTCGAGCAGGACCGCGTCCACCAGGTCGCACAGCTCCGCGATGGTGCCGACGATCCGCACACCGTAGGTGGATTGCAGATCGGCAGTGAACTTGTCCACGCGGGTCGCGCTGGCCGGGACGTCGGGGCTGCCTCCCTTGAAGGCAGCCACGACCTTTGCGCCGGGAACGTGGCCGGGGCTCGAGGCGTCGTTCAGCGACCTCGTGAAGGCGATGACGTGCGACGTGTCGAGGCCGATGATCCCGATCCGCAGCTCCGCGGCCGAGGCAACCTCACCAAGAACACACATCAGCAGCCCCGCCAGGATCAGTACGCGCTTCATCTCCCGGTCCCCCTACTCTGACCTACGACTGTCCTAAAGAACCATCTCCCAGCCCTTCTCGTACTCCCGCTCCCAGTACTTGGCCGCCTCCGGGTCCCCCACCACGTGGCCCGTCGCCCTGTCGATGTTGATGCTCCTGCCGGTCCGGAACGCGATGTTGCCAAGCTGGCAGAGCAGGGTGCTGACGTGGCCCTCGTGGATGTCGGCGTTCAGGCTGGCGGTTCCGCGGATCGAGTCGAGGAAGTTGCGGACGTGCACGACGTCGAGGCTGTCGGCGGGGTTGGTCGGGTTCCGGGGATCGATGTCGGTCGCGCTCTTCACTTCCCTGACGACCTTCTCGTCGAGATCCTGGACGAGGTACCCGTTGCCGTCCACCAGCAGGCTGCCGTTCTCGCCGTGGAAGATCGCCCCCGCGCCTGAGCCGTCGATCGTGCGCCCCGAGCAGCTGCGCCCCTCCCACGCGATCGACACCTTCTCGGCGTAGTCGAGCGTGATCACCTGGGTGTCGGGCGGCTCCCAGTCGTCCACGAAGTGGAAGCGCCCCCCAGAGGAACCGACGCGGACGGGGTACTCGACGCCAAGGCCCCAGCGCATCAGGTCGAGCATGTGGGTGCCGTTGTTCAGCGCCTCGCCGGTCCCCCAGTGCCAGAACCAGTGCCAGTTGTAGTGAACCAGGTTGTCGCGGAACGGCCTTCGCGGCGCCGGCCCCTGCCAGAGCTCGTAGTCGAGCCAGTCGGGTACGGGCGCTTCCTTTCCGAACCCGATCGACTTGCGGTTGTTGGTGTACCACCCCTTGGCGAAGTACGGCCGGCCGATGATGCCGCCGCGCAGCTCCTTCACCGCCTCGACGACGTTCGGCCACGACCGCCGCTGCGTCCCGAGCTGCACCTTCCTGCCGTACTTCCTTGCGGCCGCCACCAGCATCTCCCCCTCGGCGGGGCTGTGGCTGCACGGCTTCTCGAGGTACACGTCCTTGCCGGCCTTGCACGCGAGCAGCGTGGCCGGGGCGTGCCAGTGGTCGGGGGCGGCGACGACCAGCGCCTGCACCTCGGGGTCCTCGAGGCAGCGGCGGAAGTCGTTGGTGGTCTTCGGCGCGTTGCCCTGGATGCCGGCCACCGCCGCGGCGGTCTTCTCGATGGCCCGGCGGTCGACGTCGCACACCCAGGCCACGCGGCAGTCGGGCTGTTTGCCGAAGGTGCCGGCCAGCGAGTGGCCGCGCCCGTTCAGCCCCATCACGGCCACGTGGATGCGGTCGTTCGCGCCGGCAACCTGGGCCCGGCCCCTCGCGGTGAACCCGGGGCCGAGGCCGACGAACGCGGCGGCGGCCGCGCCGCCCGAAACGCTCCTGATGAATTCGCGTCGCGATCGCTTCATGACTCCCCCCTTAGCGCTCCCGCTCAGGCCGGGGATTGTACCACTCGAGGAAGCGCAGTCAGAGGCGCACAGGCGGGACCCCTGCCGGCTCACAGTCGGGCACTTCACCGGCTGTCCGGGATCCCTCCCGCCTGGATGGCGTCGCGGGCCGCGAACCACTCCGCGACCTCGGCGTCGAGGGCCGCGAGGTCGGGCCGCTCGCGCGCGGCCTCCAGCGCCTCCTTGTACTCCTGGTGCAGGTCGCCCAGGTCGATCCCGCTGCCCTCGCGCACGAAGATCGGGATCTGGTGCACCTCGGCGCGGACGGTGATGGTCTGGCCGCCCTCGTAGACGCGATCGGGGCGCCACGCGTCGCGCCAGCGCGAGCCGGACGGCAGGTACACCGTCGCCCGGCGCCGCCCCTTCTTCCAGATCGGTGAGACCACCAGATCGGCTCCGTAAAGATAGGTTTCCCAGTGGGTCCAGGCCTGGTGTGCCGAGGGGTCGGCCAGGAACAGGGGCCGAACGATCGGCATCCCGGTGGCGGCCGCCTCGCGGGCGTGGCGGTAGGTATAGTCGGCCAGCCGCAGGTGGAGGCGCGCGTAGAGCCGCCAGGTCGCGATCAGCCGCTCGTCGTAGCGGGGTTTGCGCGGCAGGTTCCAGAAGCCCGTGTTACGCGTCGGCCCGACCTCCATGATTGGCGTGAAAGCGCTGAAGGCGAGCCACCGCGCGCACACCTCCTGTTCCAGCAGCTGCCGGTTGTACCCGCAGGTGTCGGAGCCCCAGATCGGGTACCCCATCACCGACGCCCGCTGCACCGCGATGATCGACGCGCGCAGGCCCTCCTGCGTGCCGAAGACGTCGCCGCCCCAGAACACCCCGTAGGGGGCGCTGCCGGTGTAGGCCGCCCTGGGCATCAGCAGGAAGTCGTCGCCGCGGTGCTTCCTCGCCTCTTCGTACGCCGCCCGGAGGAACACCACCGGGTAGGCGCTCCGGTGTTCGCGCAGCGAGGTGCCGTCGAACACGTGGAGCGGCTCCTGCGGGAAGTCCTCGTCGGCGCGATCGAGTTTGAAGGCCGCCACCCCCAGCTTCAGCAGCTTCGAGAACCCTTCCTGCCAGAACGCGCGCGCCTCGGGGTTCGTGAAGTCGGCCAGCGGGTAGTTGTTGAAGTTCGGCCAGCGGTGGCCCGGCATGTGGTAGCCGGCCGCGAGGGCCGTGCGCGCCATCTGTCCCTGGAAGAACGGCCCAATCCACAACATCGTCCGGGTGCCCTGGCGGCCGAGCCACCGCACCATCTCTTCGAAGTTCGGAAGCCGCTTCTCGTCGATCTCGAAGTCGTCGTAGCCATGGCGGCCCGACCCCCACGGCCGGTCGATCCAGTACACGCCGTTCGGAATCCCGTAGGCCTTCATCATGAGGACGTCTTCCATCACGTCCGCGTTGAAGGGCCCCTTCACCCGCGTGCCGTCGTAGTAGCGGTCGCGGTGCACGTGCTCGTCGCGCCAGCGCCACGGCGTAAAGGTCCACTTGGGGGGCAGGATCGGAGGACCCGCGTCGATCGCGTGATCGCGGACGATGACAGCCGGGTCGGGATCGAGGTAGAGCTTCATCTCGAGCGACGTTCCCTCGAAGGCAATCGTCACCCGGTCGCGCGCGTCCACGCAGAAGCCGAAGTGCCCCCGCGTCGTGCCCTTCACGAACACGCCGTACCCCCGGGACGACAAGTAGAACGGCGCGTACAGCGAGGTCGTCCGCTTCATGATCATCGACACGCGCTGGCCGCGCAGGTTCATCGCCTTCTCGAGGCCGGGCAGCCACGAGCGCTCCTGCGGGCCGTCGACGACGCGCTCCATCAGGCCCGTGAAGTACTCGTCAGGCCCCGCGTCGATCGCCAGGCCCCACCCGCGCACGCCGCGGGACGGCTCGACCGTCAGCCGAAGTGCGCGGTGGTTGCCGTCGGACGAGACCTCCAGGCGGACCGTCCGCCCGTCGGCCATCTTCGCCTCGCCGACGCCCCCGGTGCCGACTCGCGAGGTCAGCGAGGCCGGCAGCCGGGTACGCCCGCGCGCGGTCTCGTAGTAGAAGCGGTCGATCCGTAGCGAGGTGCGCCGCGAAGCCGAATGCGCCCTCAGGGGAACCGGGGCGGGAATCTCCAGCGAGGCGCCGGCAGACCTGGCGCCGGCGGCGGCGGGAAGAGGCTGCGAGACG
>DAOPQX010000053.1:0-786 GCA_035348395.1 Vicinamibacterales bacterium
TGACCGAGACGAGGATCGTCGTCTTCGCCCCGTGACACCCGCTCACGGCTTGCTCAACCCGAACGAACGCAGGCGTAGAGCCGGGCTCTAGCCCTGCTCCTTCGAGCCGCGATCACCGCTTCCCCAGCACCTCTTCGGCCTCGATCCCCCGTTCCACGCGGTAGCGGTTCTCGCCGAGCTGGCGCAGCAGCACCAGGTTCGCCGGCGTCCCCACCGCGAGCGGCGTCCGCGACTTCACCGTCGTCCAGTCGGGCACGTCGATGGTGACGCCGGGCTTGAGCGCGGGGTCCCAGGCGGGCGCCACGTACATGCCGACCGCGTCGATCGTCTCGAGCGCGCTGAAGACGCGCAGGTCGCCGAGATCCTCCACGCGCAACACGCGGACGAACTCGCGTTCACCGTCGATCTCGCCCCTCACGGCCCGCAACACGCCGATGCCCACGTCGCCGACGAACGGCTCGATGCCGGTGCCGGTGACGATGGCCGCGCCGCGCACGAGCAGCGCGAACAGGCCCGACTGGTTGACCGGCAGCGACTCGTATCGGGCCGGGTCGGCGTCGTGGACGCGGAGGCTGGCGATCTCGTCGAGGGCGGCCATCAGCGCCACGAAGTTCAGCCGCACGAGATCTTCGTCGGGCGTCGGGCCGCCAAACGCCCCCGTTTCGAGCAGCACCACCGGCGTGCCCCAGAGCGTGATGTTGTCGCCGAACGCCCGCACCTCGAACTCGTCGTCGTAGCGCGCAACCTGGCCGGGCGCAAACCTCTCCAGCACGTCGCGCATGACGG
>DAOPQX010000053.1:796-14436 GCA_035348395.1 Vicinamibacterales bacterium
TCTACCTCTCCCCGGTGCGCGCCCCGTGCGATCCGCAGGTCTTCTTCGTCAACACGCGGCCCGGCGTCACCGTGCGGGCCTCGTCTGACGCGACCGAGAGCAGCGCGAACGACGCCGGCTTGCCGGTCTTGCCGGCCGCCGTCCTCCAGTTCTGGTTGTGCAGGTTGAACCCGAGCCCGGGCTGCACGCGGTCGCGCAGCGCCTTCAGGGCGCGGCCCTCGGGCGACTGCAGCAGCAGGGCGTCGCGGTTGATGTCGATCCCCTGCGCGTTCCGCCGCTGGAAGCGCCGCGCACCGTCGGGGTTCAGCATCGGCACCATGTGCACGGTCAGCTCGTCGAGCATCCGCGCGATGGCCGGCTCCTCGCGGTGGCGCCGGACGTGCTCGGCCATGTGCAGCAGCGCGGGGGTGGCCGTGGGCTCGTCGCCGTGCATCTGCGACCAGAGCAGGACGTGGAAGGGTCCGCGGCCGAACGCGAGCCGCAGGATCGGGCGGCCCTCCACCGACCGGCCGATCTCCTCGAGGGTGAACAGGTCCTCGGAAGCCGCCGAGATTCGCTTCAACTCGGAAAGGACGAGCGCGTGGTCGACGAGCGCCGGCGGACCGTAGTCGCGGCGTTCCTCGAGCCAGGTTCGCGAGAGCGCCTCGGGCGAGAGCGGCGCGACGAGCCCGGGCTCGGCGGCGGGCGCCTGGGATGAGATCGGCCGGGCAGGGGCGAGAGCCAGGAAGAGCGTGGCCGCGAGCAGGCCGAGGCGGGAGTGGCGCATCGGGCTGAACATGGGGGGAGTATAGGCCCGCCCGTCAACCGAGGATCCTCGCCAGTGCGCCGCGGGCCTCGGGGTGGCGGAACTCGTAGCCGAGGTCCAGCGCCTTCGCCGGCACCATCCGCTGACTCGAGAGCAGCAGCGCGTCTGCCATCTCGCCGAGCGCCGCACGCAGCGCGGTCGCCGGGGTACGGATCCAGCTGGGCCGGCCGAGTGCCTTGCCGATTGCCTTCGCGAACTCGGCGTTCCGGACGGGGTTGGGCGATCCGGCATTGACCGGGCCCTCGAACCGCGAGTCCGCCACCGCGCGGACCGCGAGGCCCACCCAGTCGTCGCGGTGGACCCACGAGACGAACTGCCGGCCGCTGCCGATCGGCCCCCCGGCCAACAGCCGGAACGGCAGCACCATCCTGGGCAGCGCCCCCTCGTCGCGGTCGAGAACGAGCGCAGACCTCAGCACCGCCAGGCGGGCGACCGACGATACCTTCTGCGCCTCGGCCTCCCATTCCGCGCAGACGCCCGCGAGGAAGTCGCGGCCCGGGCCCGACGCCTCGGTCAGCACCTCGTCACCGCGGTCGCCGTAGTAGCCCTGCCCCGAGCCGCTCACGAAGACCCGGGGCGGTCTCTTCGCCTGCAGGCAGGCCTCCACCAGGCTGCGGGTCGCGGTGACCCGGCTCTCCCTGATCGCGCGCCGCCGGGCGTCCGTCCACCGCCCCGCGCCGATCGACTCCCCCGCCAGGTTGACCACCGCCCCGGCGCCGTCGATGACCTCGGCCCAGGCACCCGGTTCGCCGCCGGGACTCCACACGACCGCGGACACGCCCGCCGCCTTGCGCGATCTCGTGAGCACGACCACCTCGTGCCCCTGATCGAGAAGAGCCCGCCCGAGCGCGCGCCCAAGGAATCCGGTTCCGCCGGCAATCACCACCCTCATCGCACGCCTCGAACCTTCACCATTCGCGCGACACCGGAACCGCAGAGACCGCCGGAGCCACAGCGGCTACAGCAAGCACAACTACAGCAAGCACAGGCGAGACGCCTGTGCCACTGGGTCCACCGGGGCGCTACCGGGTCAGCCACTTGCGCAGCATCGTCCAGCGTCGGCGCAGCCGGCGGTCGGAGACCGCGATGCCGAGCGCCTTCCGCTGCCCCACGAGAACGACCAGCCGACGCCCCCGTGTCACGGCCGTGTAGAGCAGGTTCCGCTGCAGCATCGCGTAGTGCTGCGTCGAGACCGGGATGACGACGGCCGGGTACTCCGAGCCCTGCGACTTGTGGATCGTGGTCGCGTAGGCCAGGGCGAGCTGGTCGAGATCGGAGACATCGTAGTCCACCGGCCGCCCGTCGAAGTCGACGGTGAGGTGAGAAAGGGACGGGTCGATCGACCGGATGAACCCCAGGTCGCCGTTGTAGACGTCCTTGTCGTAGTCGTTCTCCACCTGCATCACCCGGTCGCCCGGCGAGAAGGTCCACCCGTAGCGTTCCAGGCGCGGCTCGCGACCCGGGTTGAGCCGCTTCTGCAGCTCGGCGTTGAGCGAGCGGGCGCCCAGCACGCCGCGAATCATCGGGCACAGCACCTGGACGTCGCGCATCGGGTCGAGGCCGAAGCGCGCGGGAATCCGCTCGCAGACGGCCTGCAGCAGCCGCTGCGCCGCCTTCTCGGGCTCGTCGGCCTCCCAGAAGTAGAAGTCGTCGGCCCCCGAGGGCGTCAGCTCGGGCATCTCTCCGGCGTTGATCCGGTGCGCGTTGACGATGATGCGGCTCGCGCTTGCCTGGCGGAACACCTCGGACAGCCGGACGACGGGGACGGCGCCCGAGTCGATGATGTCGCCGAGGACGCGTCCGGGCCCCACCGACGGCAGCTGGTCGACGTCGCCCACCAGCAACACCGCGGCCCGCGGCGGCACCGCGCGCATCAGCGAGTGCATCAGCGGCACGTCCACCATCGACGTCTCGTCCACCACCAGCAGATCGCAGTCGAGCGTGTTCGACTCCTGCCGCCGGAACCCGCCGGTCCGCGGATCGACCTCGAGCAGGCGGTGGATCGTCTTCGCCTCGCGGCCGGTCGCCTCGCTCATGCGCTTGGCGGCCCGGCCCGTCGGCGCCGCCAGCGCCATCCTCACCCGCTTGGCCGCCAGCACCGCGAGGATCGCGTTCAAGAGCGTTGTCTTGCCGACGCCCGGCCCGCCGGTGATGACCAGGAACCGGGTGCGCAGCGCCATGCTGAACGCCTCGCGCTGCATCGGCGCCAACGTCATCCCAAGGCGCCGCTCTGCCCAGCCGAGCGCGGCGTCGGCATCGATCGACGGCCACGGCAGCGGCCCGGTTGCCTGCGACCGGATCCGCAGCGCGATCGCCCGCTCGGCCGAGTAGAGGCCCGCGAGGAAGATGGCCTCCCTGCCCTCCACCTGGTCGGCCGCGATCGTGCCGGCGTCGAGCTCCATCTGGATCGCCCGCTCGATCAGCGGCGCGGGGATCTCCAGCAGCCGCGACGCCGTCTCCTTCAACACGGCGAGCGGCAGCCCGCAGTGGCCGTCGTCCATCGCCTCGGTGAGCGCGTACCCGATGCCGGCGCGGGCCCGGATCATCGCCTGGGGGTCGATGCCAAGGCTGGCGGCGATGCGATCGGCGGTCAGGAAGCCGATGCCCCGGATGTCGGCGGCCAGCCGGTAGGGGTTCTCGGTGATGAGCGGGATGGCCTCGTGGCCGTAGGTCTTGAAGATCCGCACGGCGCGCGACGAGCCGACGCCGTGCGAGTGCAGGAAGAGCATGATGTCGCGGACGCTCTTCTGGTCGCGCCAGGCGCTGGTGATGCTCTCGGCCCGGGTGCGGCCGATCCCGCCGACCGTCCGCAGCCGCTCGGGCTGATGCTCGACGACCTCGAAGACGCGGGTCCCGAACGCCTCGACGAGCTTCCCGGCCAGGTGCGGCCCGATGCCCTTGATGAGGCCCGACGACAGGTACTTCTCGATTCCCTCGAGGGTGGTGGGCGTGACCGCCTGCATCGAGGCGGCCTCGAACTGCAGCCCGTGGGTGCGGTCGTGCTTCCAGGTTCCCTCGGCCTGGAGGAACTCGCCGGGCCGGGCGGCGGGGGCATGCCCGACGACGGTGAGCAGGTCGCGGCGGCCGCGGACCGAGAGGCGCAGGACGGTGAAGCCGTTCTCGTCGTTGTGGAAGACGACGCGCTCGACCACCCCGGTGAGGTGCTCGACGGCCGAGGCGGGGCGGTCGAGAAGTCGCGGCTGCTCCACCGGGACAGGGTACGACAGGATTCGGGATTCGGGGTTGAAACGTACGTGACAGACGGAGCGGCTTGTCACGTCAAACGCCGCGGAGGCGTACGCAGAGATCTCGGATCATTTCGAGATCTCAGCGCCTCTGCGCCTCTGCGCCTCTGCGTTGAACGTGACCAGGTTGAATCGGGCTTGACAGCAGCCGCTCGCGGTTGTTAACTAACTGGTTAGTGAGTTCCGCTATGAAGCGCCCGCTTGATTCCCGCGAGGCCATCCTCGCCGCCGCCGTCGCCGAGTTCGCCCTCCACGGCTTCCGCGGCGCCACCGTCGACGCCATCGCCCGCCGCGCCCGCCTCAACAAGGCGATGATCTACTACCACTTCGACGACAAGCTCGCCCTCTACCTCGAGATCCTCCGCGGCGTCTTCACCGCCGTTCGCGACAGCTCCGCCGCCATCGTCGCCTCGCCGGTCGCCCCGCCGCAGAAGATCGCCGCCTTCATCGATGCCTTCGAGGCCGAGGCCGACAAGCGCCCCTACCTCCCGCGCCTGATGATGCTCGAGATCGCCGACGGCGCCCGCCACCTCGACCCGCCCACCCTCCGCGTCATGCTCGGCATCTTCCAGAACCTGCGCGCCATCCTCGAGGAGGGGCGCGCCGCCGGCGTCTTCCGGCCGGTCAACCCCGTCGTCACCTACTTCAGCATCATCGGTCCCATGATGTTCTTCCGCGCCGCCGCCCCCGTGCGCGAGCTGGTCAGCCGCCTCGACATCGAGGAGAGCTTCCGCATGGACACGGCTGCCTTTGCCGACCACCTCAAGGTGGCGGCGCTGCAGACCCTGGCTCCTTCCGTGGGCGCGCCGGCCAACGCCGCGAAGCCGCGCCCCGCCCGGGCGCGCGGGAAGGGCCGCGCCGCCAAGACCGGAGACCGCACATGAGAACGCACGCACTGGCCGTCACCCTCGCGCTGGCCTCGACCTTCACCGTTGCCTGCCGCTCGAACGAGCCCGCCGGCTCGGTCAGGGCTTCCGGAACCGTCGAGGCCACCGAGGTCCAGGTCGCCGGACTGGTCGGGGGGCGCCTGCTCGAGCTGAAGGTCGCAGAGGGCGACCGGGTCGAGGCCGGCCAGGTGGTCGCACAGCTCGACGTCGCCGACGCCCGGCTCGCGCTCCAGCGCGCGCAGGCCGAGCGCGCGCAGGCCGACGCCCAGCTGCGCCTGCTGCTCGCCGGAGCGCGGCCCGAGGAGATCCGGCAGGCCGAGGCGCAGCTTCGCGCGGCCGAGGCCGAAGCGGCCGCTGCCCGCGAGGATCTGCGAGGCGCCACCGCCGACCTCCAGCGGTTCGACACGCTGCTCGCGAACAACTCCGGCTCGCGGAAGCAGCGCGACGACGCGGCCACCAGGGTGGACGTGATGGGGGCCAGGGTGCGCGCGGCCGAGCAGCGGAGCCAGGCGGCAGCCGAGACGCTGGCGCGGTTGAAGAAGGGGGCGCGCGCGCAGGAGATCGACGCGGCCCGGGCGCGCCTCGGCGTCGTGGACGCGCAGATTGCGACGCTCGAGAAGAGCATCGCCGACGCCACGATCGCCGCGCCGGTAGCCGGCATCGTCACGCAGAAACTGGCGGACGTGGGCGAGATCCTGGCGCCGCGCGCGCCGGTCGTCTCGATCGTGGACCTCGACCACGCGTGGGCGAACATCTACATCGACGAGCCGCTCGTGCCGCGCGTGCGGCTCGGGCAGCAGGCCACCCTCTACACCGACGCAGGGGGCCCCGGCATCGAGGGGAAGGTTACCTTCGTGTCGCCGCGCGCGGAGTTCACCCCCCGCAACGTGCAGACCGCCGAGGAGCGCTCGAAGCTCGTCTACCGGATCAAGGTGTCGGTGGACAACCGGGAGGGAATCCTCAAGCAAGGGATGCCGGTCGAGGCGGAAGTGCCGCTGAGCTAGGGGCTAGGGGCTAGGAGCTAGGGGCTAGGGGCTAGGGGCTAGGGGCTGGGGGCTAGGGGCTAGGGGCTGGGGGCTGGGGCGACCACAAGGGTCGCCCCGACGGCACGAGACCTGGACGCCGGCCGACAGGGAGCCTTGGGCCGTCACCCGGCCGACGCCGGCGCTACTGGAGGCCGGACGTGTTCGCGCGGAACATGCCTCGCGGCGCGGGCGCGGGCAGCGCGACGATGGTGGCGCCCTCGACCTGGACCGTGTCGCCCACCGCGAGCGGCGGCGCCTGCTGGATCGCCTCGAAGTTCACCAGCGCCGACTCGTAGGCGAGCATCGTCTCGAGCAGGTTCACCTGCGCCTGCAGCAGGTCGCGCTGCGCCTGCGTCACCAGGAACGTGGTCGAGAGCCCGGCCTGGTAGCGGCGCTGCTCGGCGTTGAGCCGCTCCTCGGCAAGCCGCGCCCCGGCGCGGGCGGCGTCGATGCGCTCGGCGGTGCTGCGCACCTGGCGTCCCGCCCGCCGCACGGCCTCGGCCACGCGCAGCCGCAAGCTGGCGATGCGCTGCTCGGCCTGCTTGCGCTCGATCTCGGCGCGCACCCTCCCCGCTTCCTCGTAGCTCTGGCCCAGCGGGTAGTTCACGGTCAGGCCGACGCTCCACGCGGGGTAGTCGCTGCGGAACACCTGGCTGAGCGCCTCGCCGAGCCCGAGCGAGCGCCGGCCGACGATCGTGCCGGGGAAGCCGCCGCTGCGCAGGAACTGCGTGCCGGCCAGGCCGTTGCCGCGCCACGACGTTTCGAGCCGGACGTCGGGCAGCCGCTGGTTCCCGTAGAACTCCACCGTCGTCCTGGCGTTTTCGAGCTGGTGGCCCGCCCGGGCGATGTCGTACCGCTCGCCGAGCGCGCGGGCCACGGCGGCATCCACGTCGGGCTGCTCCCTGAGCGGCGTCGGCTGCTCGACCGCCTGCAGGTGCATCTGCCAGAACGAGGCGTCCGACGGGTCGGCGATCAGCAGCCGCAGCGCGTCCTCGGCGTCGCCCGCGGTGGCGTGGGCGCGAATCAGGTTCTCGCGGCGCTGCGCAACCTCGGCCTCGGCCTGCGTGAGGTCGAGCGGCGGCGTCTGCCCCGCGTCGACCCGGATCCTGGTCTGGCGGGCCAGCTCCTCGGCCAGTTCCAGCGAGCGCTGCGCCACAGAGATGTTCGCCTGCGTCGCCCTGAGGGTCCAGTACGCCTGCTTGACGGCCGCGACCGTTTGCGTCACCGACTCGCGGAAGCGAAGTTCCGAGCTCTCGAGGTTCCGCTTCGCGATCGCGTACTGGTAGCGCGCACGGTCCACGGAGCGGTCCCTGAGCAGCGGCTGCGAAAACGCGATCTGGAAGCCCGACTCGAGGCTGGGATCGAAATTGCTGATGGGGCTGTTGGTCGAGGTCCGGGCCATCTCCCACGACACCTGCCAGGTACCGGATCCCCACGGCAGCCGCTGGCGCACTCCAAAGCTGGAGAACAGGTCGTCCACGTCCACGCCGCTGTCGCCCGCGAGGAAGCTGGCCGGCGGCGTGGCGGTGCTCGAGCGCCCGACGCTGGCCGAGAACAGCGGGGTGAACGCGGTTCGGCTCTCGCCGACGCGCGCGGCGCCCGCCTGGGTGTCGAGCCGGACGATCGCAAGCTCGGGGTTGTGCTCGACGGCGCGGCGCACCGCCTCCTCGAGCGTGAGCGGCAGGATCCGCTCTGAGGGCTCGGGTTCGCGCACCTGCGCGGCGGCAGCGGCGGGGGACACGGCGAGGGCGAGGACCACGATGGAGGCGGCCCTCGCCCGGCGGCTGATCGCAATCATGTGGGGAGCCCCTTTCAGACGGCCTCGGCCAGGCCCGTACCGGTATCGGTCACCGGGCGCTCGACGGCGGTCGCGGTGCGCCGGCGGGCGACCAGGAGGTAGATCGCCGGCACGACGAAGAGCGTGAATGCCGTGCCGATCACCATGCCGGTCACCAGCATCATGCCGATGCTGTTGCGCGCTCCGGCTCCCGGGCCCGTGGCGAGGACGAGCGGGAAGTGGCCGGCGACGGTGGCCGCGGTGGTCATCAGGATCGGCCGAAGCCGGGTGCCCGACGCCTCGATCACCGCCGCCACCTTCTGGCGGCCCTGCTCCTGCAGGTGGTTGGCGAACTGCACGATCAGGATGCCGTTCTTCGACACCAGCCCGACGAGCGTGATCAGCCCGACCTGGCTGTAGATGTTCAGGCTCGTCAAGCCCAGGAACGAGAACAGCAGCGCGCCCGACACCGCCAGCGGCACCGAGCCGGCCAGGATGATGAACGGGTCGCGGAAGCTCTCGAACTGCGCGGCGAGCACCAGGTAGATCAGGATCGCGGAGAGCAGGAAGGTGGCGAGGAACGCGCGCCCCTCGGTCCGCAGCTGCCGCGACTCGCCCGCGTAGTCGATCGACACGCCGGCCGGAAGCGCCGCCCTGGCCTCGCGCTCGAGGAACCCGAGCGCCTGGTCGAGCGCCACCCCGGGCGGCACGACCCCCTGGACGCGGACGGCGTTGAGCTGCTGGAACTTCTTCAGCTCGCGCGGCTCGACCGTCTGCCGGAGGGTGGCGAAGGTCGAGAGCGGCACCAGGCGGTCGTTCGAGCCGGTCACGTAGATCTGGCGCAGCTGGTCGGGGGTGAGGCGCTCGGCCCGCTCGATCTGGGGGATCACCTTGTAGCTGCGCCCCTGGATGCTGAAGCGGTTGACGTAATCGCCGCCCAGCATCACCGACAGGTCGCGGCCCGCCTGCCCGAGGTCCACGCCCTGCGACCGCAGCTTGTCGCGGTCGAACACCACCTCGGCTTGCGGCTGGTCGAACTTCACGTCGGAGTCGGCGAAGAGGAACAAGCCGCTCGCGAACGCCTTCTGCACCAGCTGGCCCGCGATCTCGGCCACCTGCTGCGGCTCGGCGGGGGAGGCGATCACCAGGTCCACGGGGAAGTCGCCTCCGCCCGGCAGCGGCGGCGGCGTCAGCGGGATCGCGCGGATGCCGGGGATCTTCGAGAACGGCCCGGCGACGGCCACCTGCAGCTCCTGCGCGGTGCGGGTGCGCTCGCTCCAGGGCTTGGTCACCATGCCCCCGAACCCGCCGCTCGGCAGCGCGATCTGGAACGTGCCGGCCGCCTCGGGAACCGACCGGAAGACCCGGTCGATCTCGCCGGCGAACAGGCTCGTCTGCTCGATCGTCGCATTGGGCGCGGCCTGGATGATCGTGAACACCACCCCCTGGTCCTCCGAGGGCGCCAGCTCACGCTGGGAGAACATGTAGAACGGCACGATCAGGGAGGCGACGATCACCCAGAGCACCAGCACCACGGGGCGATAGGCGAGGGTCGCGCCCAGCGCCCTCGTGTACCAGCCGCGCACGACGTCGAAGTGGCGGTTGATCATCCCCGCGAAGCCGCGCTCGGTCGCCCCGGCGGTGAGGAGCTTCGCGCCCATCATGGGCGACAGGGTGAGGGCAACCACTCCCGAGATGACGACCGCACCGGCGAGCGTGAACGCGAACTCCCGGAACAGCGCGCCCGTCAGCCCTCCCTGGATGCCGACCGGGGCGTACACGGCGGCCAGCGTGATGGTCATCGCGATGATCGGCCCGACCAGCTCGTGCGCCGCGTCCATGGCCGCCCGCACCGGCCGCTTCCCCTGGTGCAGGTGGCGCTCGATGTTCTCGACCATCACGATCGCGTCGTCCACGACGAGGCCGACCGACAGGACGATCGCGAGCAGCGTCAGCAGGTTGATGGTGAAGCCGGCAACCAGCATCAGGAACACGGCGCCGACCAGCGACAGCGGGATCGCGACCACCGGGATCAGCACCGACCGCACCGACCCCAGGAACAGGAAGATCACGACGACGACGATGAGGAGCGTCTCGCTGAGCGTCGTGAGCACCTCGCCGATCGCGTCGCTGATGTACTCGGTCGAGTCGTACGGGATGCCGACCTTCATCCCCACGGGCAGCTCGGCCCGCAGGGCATCGACCGTGTCGCGCACGCGGGCGATCACCTCGAGCGAGTTCGCGGTCGGGAGCACCCACACGCCCATGAAGGTGGCCGTCTCGCCGTTGAAGCGCACGTTCTGGTCGTAGTTCTCGGCGCCGAGCACGACGTCGGCGATGTCTCCGAGGCGGACGACGGCCCCGTCGGCCTCCTTCACCACCAGTTGCCGGAACTCCTCCGGCGTCCGCAGGTCGGTGTTCGCCACGAGGTTCACCGACACCATCGACCCCTTGGTGCGGCCGAGCGCCGACAGGTAGTTGTTGCGCGACAGCGCCTCCTGCACCGCCGAGGGCGAGATGCCATTGGCGGCCATCCGGTCGGGCTTGAGCCAGATCCGCATGGCGAAGGTGCGGTCGCCCAGGATGTCGGCGCGCTGCACGCCGCTCACCGCGCTGATCTTCGGCTGCACGACCCGCCGCAGGTAGTCGGTGATCTGGGTCTGGTCGAGGTCGGGCGACGAGAACCCGAGGTACATGGCCGCGAACTGGGTGTCCGCGGTCTCGAGCTCGATGATCGGCGCCTCGGCCTCGGGAGGCAGGTCGTTGCGCACCTGCGCCACCTTCGCCTGGATCTGGGTCAGCGCCGCGTTGGTGTCGTAGTTGAGCTTCAGGTGAACGGTGATCGTGCTCAGGCCCTGGGCGCTCGACGACTCCATGTAGTCGATGCCGTCGGCGCTGGCGATCACGCGCTCGAGCGGCGTCGTGATGAACCCGCGCACCAGGTCGGCGCCCGCGCCGATGTACGCCGTCGAGACGCGGATCACCGCGATGTCGCTGCGCGGGTACTGCCTCACGCTGAGCGCCCGGATCGACTGCAGCCCCGCGATCAGGATGACGAGATTCACCACGATCGCGAGCACCGGGCGCTTGACGAACAGGTCGGTGAACTTCATCAGCTGTTCCCTGGCTGGGGCGCGGGGCTGTTCGCCGGCCGCACGCTGTTGTCGACCTCGACGGCGGCGCCGTTGCGGAGCTTGAAGACGCCCGACGTCACGACCTCGTCGCCCGGGTTCACGCCCGACACGACGGCGACCTGGTCGCCCCGCGCCGGCCCGAGCTTCACGAACTGCTGCCGCACGCCGCGGTAGCGGCGGCCCTGCTCGTCGGTCAGCTCGGCGACGACGAACACCGAGTCGCCGTACGGGGCGTAGCTGATCGCCGAGGCGGGCAGCGCCTTGACGGGGTCCTCCCTGCCCAGGAACAGCTCGGCCTGCACGAACATCCCGGGCCGCAGCGCGCGCTCGGGATTCCCGAGCGTGGCCTGCACCTCGATGTTCCGGGTCGCCTCGTCCACCACCGAGTCGATGGCCGTCACGCGCCCCGCCAGCTCGATTGCGGGGGAGCCGTCCGTCCTGACGCGCACCGTGCGGCCCACGCGCACCTGCGTGGCCGCCTGCTGCGGCACCCCGAAGTTCACGTAGATCGGGTTGAGCGCCTGCAGGGTCACCAGCGGGTCGCCGCCGGCGAGATACTGGCCGAGGTTCACCTCGCGTATGCCGAGAATCCCGGAGAACGGCGCGCGGATGGTCTTCCGCTGGATCGCCGCCCGGATCTCGCCGGCCTCCGCGTCGGTCCGGCGATACTCGGCCGTCGCCTGGTCGAACTCCGCCTTGGAGATGACCCGCTCGTTCAGCAGCCCCTGCATGCGCTCGAAGTTCGTCCGCGCCAGCTCGCGCCGCGCCTCGACCGCCGCGAGCTGCGCCTGCTCCTGGCGGGTGTCGAGCACGGCCAGCACCTGCCCCTCCCGCACCGCCTGGCCCGACTCGAACTCGATGCGCTCCACGGTGCCCGGCAGATCGGCGCTCACCGTCACGCCCTGTACAGCGGCCACCGTCCCGATGGCAGTGAGGGTGGCCGGCCACCGCTCCTCGGAGACGACGACCGTCGTCACCGCCTCTGGCGGCGGCTGGAACGACGCGGCCTCGCCAATCGCGGTCTGGATCTGCCTGAACTTCACGAAGCCGAGCGCGCCGACGAAGACCGCCGTCACGATCAGCATCAGGATCATCCGCTTGGCCATACGTCTTCCCTCTTCTCCCTTGCCCCGACTCCCACTGTGCCGCCACCCCGCCCGCTCGACAATCGGGCAGGAGTCACAACGGCCCCTCGGTCGAACGGACGATGCCGCGCGCGCGACGGTTCCTACGGCAGGGGTTCGACGCGATTCGGTTCGAGTGCAGGCTTCGACGGGATGCACAAGGTCTGCCGCGCGGCGCGCGCACGGAGCCCGTTAGCCCGTCCGCAAGTCGTGGGATCGTGCGGCGCGTCCCGGCGCGATAATCGCTGGATGGGACCCCAGTTCAGTAGCTCGACCGAGCAGGGCCGTACGCCCTGCGGGCGGCCGCTGCAGCCCCCGGATCCCGAGGGCGCCTCCTCGAACGACCCCGAGGTGCTGCGCGCCGCGCTGCTTCGCGAGGCCGCGGAGCGCCGCCGCGCCGAGGTGCTGGCGAAGATCCAGACCGAGGTGGCCCGGGTGACGCTCGACCTCCTGGTGCGCGAGCCCGACATCGAGGGCTTCTTCGGCGCGCTGACCCAGACCATGGTCGAGAAGGGAGGCAACCACGGCTGCGGCGTGTGGCTGATCGACGACGACCGGCAGGACTGCCGGCTCTGGATGGCCTGCCTCGACGGCCAGCTCGTGACCCCGCGAAGCGCGGGCTGGGACGCGATGGCGCTGCCGCGCGACAGCATGTCGGCGCACCTCTTCGCCTATTCCCCGGGGTGGCAGCAGACGGTGGAGTACGCCGGCGGCGACACCCGCCTGCCCGAGCCGGTGCGCGAGTTCCACCGCCGCGAGGGAATCGACAAGGTCATCGTCACGCCGTTGATCCTCGGCAGCCACAACCTGGGGTGGATTGCGATCACCGCCTACGACATCTCCGGGTGCGACAAGTGGTGGCACGTCGCGCTGGTCGAGGCGGTCGCCCGCCAGGCGACCCTCGCCCTCTACCAGAGCCGGCTCGCCGAGCGCACGCAGCTCGAGGAGCGGCGCAAGGCGGTTCTCGAGGAGCGCAACCGGCTGGCGCGCGACATCCACGACAACCTCGCCCAGGGGTTCGCCGCGATCCTGATGCAGCTGCAGGCGGCGCTGCGCGGGGCGCCGCGCCTCGAGGCCGGGCTGGCGCGCAAGCTCGAGACCGCGGTCGAGCTGGCGCGCACGCACATGATCGAGGCGCGCCGGTCAGTCGGCACGCTGCGCCCCAACGTGGGCGACGGCGAGGACATCGGCCAGGCGCTCGCGCGCATCGCGGCGCTCGCCCAGCGCACCACCGGCACGCCGATCGACGTCGCCCTGGACGACCTGCCGCGCTTCGGCGACGTGGTCGAGCGCGAGATCGTCGCGATCGTGCAGGAGGCCCTCAACAACGCGGTGCGCCACTCGCGGGCCGGGCGCATCCGCGTCGAGGCCGGGCCGGTGCGTTCGATCGGGCTCCGGGTCTCGGTTTCCGACGACGGCCGCGGCATCCCACGCGAGTCGTCGGGCTCGGGGTTCGGCTTGACCAGCATGCAGGAGCGCGCCGAGCGGATCGGCGCCTCGTTGACCATCGTCACGGCGCCACGGAGCGGGACGGAAGTCGTCCTGGCGTGGGAGCCGTCTTCGCTTCCCACACAGGTGCATGTCGCGGGATGAATTCGACGCCGGCGTGGCCGTGGCCAAGGCCAGCGTGCTGGTCGTGGACG
>DAOPQX010000054.1:0-14376 GCA_035348395.1 Vicinamibacterales bacterium
GGCAGGCCGGCGCCGCCGCACGCCCGAGCAGGTGATCGCTGTCCGAGACGCTCTTGCCGGAGGGGCCGTACCGCTCGCACTGCACGTAGCCCCACGGGTTGAGGAGCGGCATGACCAGCAGGCGGCGGTTGAGGCCGTTCGCGATCAGGGAGGGCACCAGGCGGGCCAGGGCCACCGGGCCCGCCGGTTCGCGACCGTGGATGCCGGCAACCAGGACGAGGTTCACCTCGTCGGCGTTGAAATAGGCGCGGATGGGCAGCAGCCCACCGTCGGGTGCCACCTGGCTGGCAATCGTGCGCACCTGCCACCCGCCACCGGCGAGCGCGTCGAAGGCGGCCATCAGCTCGCCGAGTGCCGGGCGCGTGTCGATCATGTCGCCTTCCGTAGGGGCGGGCCTTGTGCCCGCCCGGTTACACTCCCGCGCCCCTCCGCGCCTCGTTCAAGCTTGCCTCGAGGATCGCGAGCGCCTCGTCCACCTCGGGCCCGGTCACCATCAGCGGCGGCATGAACCGGATGGTGCTCACGCCGCACGACAGCAGCAGCAACCCGTTCTGGAACGCCTGCCGCACGACCGCCTCGCAGAACCCGTGCGCCGGCTCCTTCGATGCGCGGTCTTTCACCAGCTCGATCGCCAGGAACAGCCCCTTGCCGCGAACGTCCCCGATCTCCGGGTGCCGCGCCTGCAGGTCGCGCAGCCTCGCGAGGAACTGCTCTCCGACCCTTGCCGCGTTCGCCATGTACTCGCGCTCGACGAGATCGAGCGTCGCGAGCGCCGCGGCGCAGCACAGCGGGTTGCCGCCGAACGTGTTCCCGTGGGCTCCACGGGGCCACGCCTCCATCACGCCGTGGCGCGCCACCATGGCCCCGATCGGCATACCGCTGCCGAGTCCCTTCGCGAGCGTCATGATGTCGGGCTGCACGCCCCAGTGCTCGCAGGCGAACATCCTCCCCGTCCGGCCGATGCCGGTCTGCACCTCGTCGAAAATGAGCAGGATGCCGTGGCGGTCGCACAGCTCGCGCAGCCGGGAGAGGAAGCCGTCCGGCGGCACCAGGTACCCTCCTTCGCCCTGCATCGGCTCGACCAGGATGGCCGCCACCTCGTCGGGCGGCACGTTCCCGCGGAAGATCGCCTGCTCGATGTAATCGACGACGGCCTGGCCCTGATCGTCGCCGGCGAACAGCGGCCGATACGTGTTCGGGTACGGCACGTGCGTCACGCCGGGCATCGCCGGCGCGAACCGCCGCTGCTGCGTGTACTTGCTCGACGTGAAGGCGAGCGAGCCCATCGTCCGGCCGTGGAAGCCGCCCAGGAAGCCGATGAAGCGGCTGCGCCCCGTCGCGTAGCGCGCCAGCTTCAGCGCCGCCTCCACCGCCTCGGTGCCCGACTGGCCGAAGAAGCACATCGCCCGCTCGCGCATCGGGGCGAGGGCCGAGACGCGCTCGGCAAGCCGCGTCTGTCCCTCGTGCCAGAAATCGCTCGAGATGTGGAGGAACTTCTCCGCCGCCCGGCCGATGGCCGCCACGACCTCGGGGTGACAGTGGCCGGTGCTGCAGACGGCGATGCCGGCGGCGAAGTCGAGGAACCGGTTGCCGTCCACGTCCCACACCTCGCAGCCGCGGCCGTGCGACATCGCGAACCCGTAGTCGCGCGGGTAGGAGGGCGAGGTGACCAGGGCGTCGCGGGCGATCAGCGCCTGCGCGTTCGGGCCGGGAAGGGGAGTGCGAATGTGAGAAGTCTGCATAGAAGGCTCCCGCCTCGCTCCGCGTCCGCAGTGGGACAGGCGTCCCGCCTGTCCGGAAACAAACTCAGTACGGCACGCTCACCGGGCGCGAGTGCGCGTCCTTGGTTCGTGCGTGCAGGTCGCGCAAGACCTGCAGTTCCTCGTGGGTTGGCGGCGCCACTACCTCCAGCGTGTCCGCCACCCGCAGCGGCCACCCGGTTGCCTTGACGGCCTGATCCACCGTCGCGCCCTCGTAGAGCCCGACCAGACGCAGTTCCTCGGAGCCGGGTTCCGGGCGCAGCACGCCGAGGTCGGTGATCACCACCTGTGGACCCTTGCCTGGCGCCCCGCTACGGGCCCGCGCCCCGCGGCCGTCCATGAAGCCCGCCGAGCTGCAGAAGTCGAGCCTCGGCACGAAGGCCCGCGGCGTCTGCTTCAGCACGATGAAGATCTGCCGGGCGTTCGCCGCGATCTCCGGGGCGCCGCCCGCGCCCGGCAGCCGGGTCTTCGGCCGCGCGTAGTCGCCGATCACCGTGCTGTTGAGGTTCGCGAACCGGTCGATCTGCGCCGCCCCGAGGAACCCGACGTCGATGCGGCCGCCTTGCAGCCAGTAGGCGAAGATTTCGGGGAGCGGGACCACCGCGGTTGCCGTCTCGGCCAGCTCGCCGTCGCCGATCGAGAGCGGCAGGACGTGCGGGTGCGTCCCCACCGTCCCCGACTCGTAAATCAGCACGATTTCCGGCGCGTGCGTCTGGCGGGCCAGGTTCGCAGCCGCCGACGGCAGACCGATTCCCACGAAGCAGACGCAACCGTCCCACAGCAGCCGCGCGGCAGCCACCGTCATCATCTCGTCGGGCGTCCACGGTACCTTCACTGGATCACCTCCGCCGCGCTCGGCCCGCCCTCCGCCGCCGGCACGCCGAGCCCCCGCAGGAACTCTGCGTGCGTGCGGGTGCCGAGCACGTGCTCGTCCATCCAGCCACGGAAGCGATCGCGGTCGCGCGCGATCTCGTCCCACGCCAGGTAGAACGCGTTGTCCCGCGCGTAGAACCCTTGCGCGTAGGAGGGGTAGGCCCCGCCAGGCACACACGCCACCGCGGTGACGATCCACGAGGGGAGCACGACGGCGTTCATCGAGGCGTCCAGCTCGTCTACCACGCGCTCGACGGTGACCACGAGGCGCCGGGCGGCCATCGCGGCTTCCTTCTGCGCCCCCAGGATGCCCCGCAGAAGGACGTTTCCGGAACGGTCGGCCAGCTGCGCGTGGAGAATGGTGAGGTCGGGCCGCAGCGCCGGCACCGTCGCCAGCTTTTCCCCGCTGTAGGGACAGGTCACCGACCTCACCTGCGGGTTCACCGCCGGCAGGTCGGTGCCGATGTAGCCCCGCAGCACGCCGAACGGCAGGTTCGACGCCCCGGCGGTGTAGGAGGCCGCCATGCCCGCGTGCGAGTGCTCGACGATCTCGATCGGCCGGGGCCATCCCTTCTCGACCGCGTCGCGCAGGCGGTGCAGCGACCCGACGCCGGGATTGCCGCCCCACGAGAAGGTGAGCGCCCGCGCGCAGCCTGCGCCGATCATCTGGTCGTAGACGATGTCGGGCGTCATGCGGACCAGGTGAAGGTCCTTGCGGCCCTGCCGGATGATCTCGTGCGCCGCCGCGAAGGGGATGAGGTGGGTGAATCCCTCCATCGCGATGGTCTGGCCGTCGCGGACGTGCGCCGCAATGGCGTCGTGGAGAGTGGTCAGCTTCATCGGGCTACTCCACCCACGTTTGCGACTGCTCCCGAAGGTACTGCGGCAGGTAGTAGAACGAGCCGATCGCCTTGCCGGTGGAGCCCGATCCCTTCCAGCCGCCGAACGCCTGGTACCCGGGCCAGGCCCCGGTTGTCGCGCCCTGCGGCCGATTCAGGTAGGTGACCCCAGCTTCGATCCGATCGAGGAACGCGGCCACCTCGTCCTCGTTCCCGTAACACCCCGCCGTGAGGCCGAGCGTGGCCCCGTTGGTTCGCTCCAAGGCCTCGTCGAGACTCCTCACGCGGTTCACCATCAGGATCGGCAGGAACATCTCCTCCTGGAACAGCGGATGCTCGGCGGGCGCCTCGGCCAGCGTCGGCGCGACGAAGTGGCCGTGCTCCAGCTCTCCGCCGGCGAGCCGGGTGCCGCCGGCCAGGATCCGCGCGCCGCCTCCCTCGAGCCGCCGGCAGCAGTCGTCGAAGCTGGCGGCTGCGCGCCGCGAGATGACCGGCCCCATGTAGATCTCGCGCCGCGTGGGATCGCCGACGGCCAGCGCGGCAACCTTCGGGACGAGCCGCTCGATCAGAGCGTCTGCAACCGCCTCCTCGACGTAGACCCGCGAGAGCGCCGAGCACTTCTGCCCGCTGAGCCCGTAAGCCGACCGCACGATCCCCGTCGCCGCGCGATCCAGGTCGCCGCGCGCGGTGACGATGCACGGGTTCTTGCCGCCCAGCTCGACGATGCACGGCCGCGGCCAGCGGCCGGCTGCCATCGCGCGGAAGATGCCCATCCCGACGTCGTACGAGCCGGTGAAGGTGACGCCGGCCAGGTCGGGGTGGTGGATGAGGCGCTCGCCCACCACCGGCCCGCTCCCGATGACGTAGTTGAACACCCCCGGTGGCATGCCGGCGTCGCGGATGCACCCGGCGAGCAGGCGCCCGGCCCACGGCGTGTCGCTCCCGCCCTTCAGCACGACCGTGTTCCCGGTGACGAGCGCCGCCGCGGCCGGCCCGCCGGCCAGCGCGAGCGGGTAGTTGAACGGGGCAATCACCGCCCACACGCCGTGCGGCTTGAGCACGCTCCGGTTGTGCGACTTCCACCCCTCGAGCGGGTCGTCGGGCAGGGGACGGTCGTAGAAGTGGTTGCGCTCGAAGTCGGCCGCGTAGCCCCAAAAGAAGTCGGCCGTCTCCTGCGCCTCGCCGAGCGACTCCATGCGGTTCTTGCCGACCTCGAGCGCCAGGGCCGCGCCGATCGAGTACACACGCTCTTCGAGGAGCGCCGCCACGCGCCGCACCAGCTCGACACGCTCGCGCGCCGGCGTCCGCCGCCAGGGGTCGAAGGCGCGCCGCGCAGCCGCGACGGCCTGGTCCACGTGAGACGCGTCTCCGGCCGCGAACCGCCCGAGCTCCACCCGCTCGTCCACGGGGCTGTACGTGGAGACCGTCCGGATCCCCTCGGCGTCGCCGCCGTCGATGAACATCGCGTGGCTGGCCCCGAGGCCCTTCCGCACCTCCGCCAGCGCCGCCTCGAAGGAGGTGTGCATCTCCTCGGGCGGGTCGAACATCGTCGAGTAGGTGAGCTTGAAGGCGGTCATGACCACTCCGTGTCGCCGAGCAGGCGATCGAGCAGATCGAGCGCGTCCGCCAGCTCGCGCTCGCCGATGACGAGCGGCGGGGCGAGGATGACGAGGTTGCCGCGCGCCGCGAACGAGACGCCGGCCTCGAGGCCGCGGACGAGCAGGCGCTTGAGAGAAGGGTGCACCTCGGGCCAGGGCCGCAGCGGCTCGCGCGTCGCGCGGTCCTTCACCAGCTCGAGCACCGCGAACAGGCCGTGGCCGCCGCGGACGTCGCCGATGACCTCGTGCCGGCGCTGCAGCGCGAGCAGTTCCTGGAAGAGCCAGCCGCCGAGCGTGCGGGAGCGCTCGATCAGCCGCTCGTCCTCGTACGCGCGCACCGCGGCCACGCCGGCGGCGCAGGCGAGCGGGTGGCCGCAGTAGGTGAGGCCCGTGTAGAGCATCTCGTGCTCGAGAAGCGAGGCGACCTCGCGCGAGAGCACGACCGCGGCCAGCGGCAGGTGGGCGCCGGTCAGCCCCTTGGCCAGCGTCATCAGGTCCGGCCGTCCCGATTCGCCATACCTCTGCCAGGCGAACCACTCGCCGCAGCGGCCGAAGCCGCTCATCACCTCGTCGGCGATGAGCCAGACGTTCCGCTCGCGCGTGACCTTGCGGAGAGCCGGCCAGAATGTGTCGGGCGCCACGATGCCGTTGGTGCCGGCGTCGGGCTCCATCAGCACGGCGGCGGCGTCGGGATGGGCGTCGAGGGCACTCGCCACCGAGGCTGCCGCGCGCTCGCCGCACTCTGCAGGAGAGATGCTGCCGAAGGGACAGCGATAGGCATAGGGAGGCGGAACGTGGCGCACGTGGAAGGCGGCGGGATCGACCTGCCGGCGTGTCCGGCTGTCGCCGCTGAACGCCATCGCGCCGTAGCTGGCCCCGTGATAGGAGCGATCGCGGGCGATCACCCAGCCCTGCGGCCGCCCGCTCGCCTGCCGCGCGAACTTGACCGCCTGCTCGTTGGCGTCGGCGCCGCCGAGCGTGAAGAAGACACGCCCGCCGTCGAAGCCTGATCTTTCGAGGAGCAGGGCGGCCAGCGTCGCGCGCGGCTCGGCGCCCCAGGCGGCGGTGACGAAGCAGAGACGCTCGGCCTGCTCCTGGATCGCCCGGACGACGGTCGGGTGTTGATGGCCGAGGTTCGCGCACTCGGCCAGGCTGCTCATGTCGAGGAAGGATCGTCCCGAGGCGTCGAAGAAGCGGGCGCCGCGGCCCCCGACGATGGTGGGTGCGTTCCAGTCGGCCTGCACGCACCAGCTGTGCAGGACCAGGTCCCGTTCGAGGGCCATGAGGGATCCACTGGTGGCTGCGGCCGCCAGCGGAGGCCGCAAGGGATGCGACGTTGCGGTTTCATTAGAATTCCTCTACGCTGCGCTGTCAACGGGAGTCGGGATTCGGGAATCGGGATTCGGGATATGCGCCCTGTGTTCCTTTGCGCGGTCGTGCGTACTCCGTTCGGGCGGCACGGCGGCGCCCTTGCGCGCGTCAGGACCGACGACCTGGCCGCGTTCCCCATCAGGACGCTGCTCGAGCGGCTGCCGCACGTGGACTGGGCCGCGCTCGACGAGGTGATCCTGGGGTGTGCCAACCAGGCCGGCGAGGACAACCGGAACGTCGCGCGGATGGCATCGTTGCTGGCGGGCCTTCCGCCGGAAGTGCCGGGCGTCACCGTCAATCGCCTCTGTGCCTCGGGCCTCGAGGCGGTCGGGCAGGGGGCGAGGGCCATCCGCTGCGGCGAGGCCGACCTCGTGATCGCCGGGGGTGTCGAGAGCATGTCGCGGGCGCCGCTGGTCGTCGCGAAGGCCGAGGCGGCCTTCTCGAAAGACCAGCGCATGGAGGACACCACGGTCGGCTGGCGCTTCGTCAACCCGCGGATGCAGGAACGCTACGGCACCGACGGCAACCCGCAGACGGCCGAGAACCTGGCCCGCGAACGCGGCATCTCGCGCGACGACCAGGACGCCTACGCACTGCGCAGCCAGCAGCGGGCCGAAGCGGCTCGGCAGCGGGGCCTCCTCGCCGATGAGATCGCACCCATCGACGTGCCGGCGGGGCGCGAGACGAAGCGGGTGTCGGAGGACGAGCACCCGCGCCCGGGCACCTCGCTCGAGGCGCTTGCGAAGCTGAAGCCGCTGCTGAGTGCCGGGACGACGATCACCGCGGGCAACGCGTCGGGCGTCAACGACGGCGCTTGCGCGCTGCTCCTGGCCTCGGGGCCCGCGATAGAGCGCCACGGCCTCGAGCCGCTCGCGCGGGTGGGGGGAATGGCGAGCGCGGGCGTGCCGCCCTGCATCATGGGCATCGGCCCGGTGCCCGCCATCCGCAGGCTGCTCGAGCGCGAGCACCTGGCGCTCGCCGACGTGGACGTCATCGAGATCAACGAGGCGTTCGCCGCGCAGGTGCTCGCCTGCACGCGGGCGCTCGGCCTGCGCGACGACGCGGAGTTCGTGAACCCGAACGGCGGCGCGATCGCGTTCGGCCACCCGCTCGGCGCAAGCGGCGCCAGGCTGTGCCTCACGGCCGCACTCGAGCTTCGCCGCCGCGGCGGCCGCCGAGCCATCGTCAGCCTGTGTGTCGGCGTCGGCCAGGGGCTGGCCATGCTGCTCGAGCGACCGTGACAACAACATGACCGCTGCCGACCCTCCCGCGCGCGCCTCCCGCATCGGTTTCTGGATGGCGACCGCACTGGTCGTGGGCAACATGATCGGGTCGGGGATCTTCCTCCTGCCCGCCGCCCTTGCCCCGTTCGGCGCCGACAACCTCCCCGGCTGGCTGCTGACGGCCGGAGGTGCCGTGACGCTGGCGCTGGTCTTCGCGCACCTGAGCCGCGTCGTTCCCGGGGCCGGCGGGCCGTACGCCTACACCCGCGAGGCGTTCGGCGACCTCGCGGGCTTCACGGTCGGGTGGGCGTACTGGGTGTCGGTCTGGGTGGGCAATGCCGCCATCGCCACCGGCGCGGTCGGCTACCTCGGCTCGTTCGTCCCGTGGATGGTTGCCTCGCCGCTGAACACGGCGCTCGCGACGCTTGGCTTCGTCTGGGCGTTCACCTTCGTGAACTGCGCCGGGATCCGCGCGGCGGGCTGGGTGCAGGGCATCACCACCGTCCTGAAGCTGCTGCCGCTGGTGGCCGCCATCGCGCTGCTGGTGTCGCGCCTCGACACGGTGGATTGGCACGGCGCCGGAACGGCGACCTTCACGCTGGGCGGAACGGTCTCGGTGGTCACGCTCACGCTCTGGGCGATGCTCGGCCTCGAGTCGGCGACCATCCCGGCCGACAAGGTCGAGGGGGCCTCGAGGACGGTGTTCCGCGCGACGATGTGGGGAACCGTCCTGACAATCGTGATCAGCGCGGCCGCGTGCTCGGCCGTGCTGCTGCTCGTGCCGGCCTCGCGCGCCGCCTCGTCGAGCGCGCCGTTCGCCGACCTCGCCACCTCGGCCTGGGGGGCGGGGGCTGCCCGCGCCGTGTCGCTGTTCGCCGCCATCAGCGCGCTCGGCGCCCTCAACGGCTGGACGCTGCTGCAGGGGGAGCTGCCCCGCGCGATGGCGCAGGACGGGCTGTTCCTGCGCTGCTTCGCGAAGACCTCCGCGAGAGGCGCGCCGGTCGTGGCGCTGCTTGCGACCAGCGGCGTGGTGACGGCGCTGGTTCTCCTCACGGTCTCGCGGTCGCTCGTCGGCATCTTCACCTTCTTCGTCCTGCTGGCCACCACCGCCACGCTCGTCGCGTACCTGGCGTGCGCGCTCGCCCTGCTGCGGCTGCGGGCGCGGGGCCGCGCCGGCGCGCCGCAGCTCGGCCTCGCCGGTCTCGGTCTTCTGGCCTGCGTCGGCGCGGCTTACTCGATTGGCGCGCTGATCGGCGCCGGCCGCGAGGCCGTGCTGTGGGGCGCGGTGCTGCTGGCCGCCGGCCTGCCGGTGTACGCGCTGCTGCGGCGACAGGCCCGGGAGCGAATCGCCGCGCGTGAAGCGGGACTGTAGGCCCACTGCTCACGAGTGTTGAGCAAGGTCGTGAGCGGGTGACGCGGGGCGGAGGGCCCCCGCTCGCCTGGAGCCGCCCGCATCCGTGCTCAATCCTAGAGAGCGCCGGACCGGCAGGGTGAGGCTGCGCAGCGCCCCCCCATCCCCCGATCGAGGGAGGCCGGTTCCGACCATCGGGGGATTGGCTGGTGCTCGCGGGCGGTAGACTCTGGTGGCCATGGAGCGACCGCATCCTCCCGACTTCATCGACACGCGGATCGTCCTCAGGGTCTACGCCGCCCTGTGCCTGCTCGCGGGAGTTGCGCTCCTGGCACTTTCGGCGGGCGGCGGTTTCCGCGGTCCTTCGCAGGCCGTTGCCGGGCGGGCCGCCGTGCTGCTGGCTGCAGCCTGCGCGGCGATGGGCCTTGCCCGCGTGGAAAGCCCTCGCGACCGGCACGATGCGCTCGCCTGGTTCGCGAACGGACACCTCGTCCTGCTCGCGGCGCTGCTGGCGATGAGTCTGTTACGCGGCGGGCCTCGCACCTCGGAGGTGTACCTCCCCTTCCTCGCCGCCGCCACCATGCTGCTCTACTACTTCTGGCAGACGGGCGACGGTCACAGGGCGCGGGAGTCGGCGGAGTCCATCACCCTCTTCCCGCACGGCCCGCGCGGCAACGAGCACCTGCGATCGGAGTACGAAGAGCGGATTCGGGAGGCGGCTGCCCAGGAAGAGCGCCACCGCCTTGCGCGCGAGCTTCACGACTCGGTCAAGCAGCAGATCTTCGCCATACAGACCGCGGCCGCCACCGTGCAGGCGCGGTACGACGCGGACCCTCCGGGCGCCAGCGAGGCCCTCGGGCGGCTGCGAGCCTATGCCCGCGAGGCGATGACCGAGATGGAAGCGATGCTCGACAGCCTGCGGGCGTCACCGCTCGAGAGCGCCGGGCTCGTGGAGGCCATCAAGAGGCAGGCCGAGGCGCTTCGTTTCCGGACCGGCGCCGAGGTGGCCGTCGAGATCGGTGAGCTGCCGCGCGCGGACGAGATGCCGCCGGGCGTGGCCCAAGGTGTCTTCAGGGTGGCGCAAGAGGCCTTCGCGAACGTGGCGCGCCACGCCAGGGCTCGCGCCGTGAAGGTACGCCTTCTTGTCCAGGGCAACGCTCTCGTGCTTTCCGTAGCGGACGACGGGGCCGGGTTCGAGCCGGCGGCGGCGACGGCAGCCGGGATGGGGCTGACCGGGATGGGCTCCAGGGCCGAGGCGCTGAACGGCCGGCTGACGGTGACGACCCGCCCCGGCGCCGGGACGACCGTCACGATCCGCGTTCCGCTCGGCCCGCGCGCCCGGCCCGACATCTCGGACTACCGCCGCCGGGCCGTCACCTGGGGGGCCTGCTCCCTGCTTCAGGGACTGCTGGTGGCATGGCGGGTGGCGACGGGGCAACCGGTCGGCTACGCCGTGGCTGTCCTGGCGGTCTTCGTCGTGGTCACCGGGCGGGCGTGCATCGGTTGGCGGCGGGCTCGCCGTTCCGCGGAGTCGTCCAGATGGATCCAGTCTCCGTCGCACTCGTAGACGACCACCGCGTGGTGGGGATCAGCCTCAAGGCTTATCTCGAGTCGTTTCCCGACATCCTCGTGGTCGGGGTTGCCTCGAGCGGGGAGGAGCTGCTGGCCCGCCTCGATCAGTGGCATCCGGCCGTCGTGTTGCAGGACCTCCTGCTGCCGGGCGGCATCGACGGGGTCGAAACCACGCGCCGCATCCTGCGTCAGTCGCCGTCCACGCGCGTGATCGTGCTGACGGCGTCGATGGACGAGGCCCGGATGGTCGGCGCCCTTCGGGCCGGCGCCGCGGGATACGTCCGCAAGGACGCCCAGCCGGAAGCGCTGCTCGACGCGATCAGGGCGGTCGCGCGAGGCAAGACCTACATCGACCCGTCGGTTGCCCGGCGCGTCATCGTTGGCGCGGGGCCGCGCGACGATCTCACCGGCCGCGAGGTGGAGGTGCTCCGCGCGATCGGGCTGGGCCAGACGAACAAGCAGATCGCCGAGCAGCTTGGCGTCACCGAGGAGACGGTCAAGACGCACGTTGCCAGCCTGCTCGCGAAGCTCGAGGTGGACAATCGCACGCAGGCGGTGGTCGAGGCCATTCGCCGCGGGATCGTCGGCGTGGAGGAACTCGAGTAGGCAAGCGGCGGCGGGATCCGGCGTCAGGCTCCAGGGGTAAGATAGCGCGGACCATGCCCCATCACGCGTCGATTCACGCGCTCGTTGCCGATCTGGCCAGTCTCGGCGTCGCCACCGGCGACCTCGTCATGGTGCACGCGTCGCTCCGCAGGCTCGGTCCCGTCGAGAGGGGAGCCGAGGGAGTGATCGAGGCGCTGGACGAGGCGGTCGGTCCTGGCGGAACCGTGATGATGGTGCTCGGGGCCCGCGACGACTGGGCCTGGGTGAACGACCGCCCGGAGCCGGAACGGGCCGCGCTGCTCGAGGGCTCTCCGCCCTTCGACGCGCTGGCCACGCCAGCCTCGCCCGAGGTCGGCGTGCTGGCCGAGGTGTTTCGGCGCACGCCGGGGACGCGCGTGTCCGACCACCCGGAAGGCCGGTTCGGTGCGCGCGGCCTGCTGGCCCGCCACCTGTTGCTCGACGTGCCCTGGGACGACTACTACGGTCCCGGCTCGCCGCTCGAGCGCCTCGTGGATGGGGGCGGGAAGGTGCTCCGCCTCGGGGCCGACCCCAACACCGTGACCCTAATCCACTATGCCGAGTACCTCGCGGAGGTGCCCGGCAAGCGCCGGGTCAGGCGCCACCGGCTGGTGGCCACCCCCCGTGGTCCGGAGCTGCGCATTGTCGAGTGCCTCGACGACAACAACGGGATCGTGGACTACCCGGGAGGCGATTACTTCGCCGACATCCTGCAGGCCTATCTCGAGCAGGGCAGGGCGCGCCAGGGACTGGTCGGCCAGGCCGGCAGCGAACTGCTCGACGCCAGAGATTTGGCAGAGTTCGCGGCGCGCTGGATGACGAAGCGGTTCGGGAGCGGAGGGGCAACACCGCCTGCCGGCTGACCGGGCCGGGCCCGGCGCGGCCCACGCCTTCAGGGCTACAATGGATGCCGCCTTGGCCCGCCTTCGCTGCTTCGCAGCTTCGGCGAGGGGGGCAGGCGTGCCGGAAATCAGCCGTCGTTCCTGGAGGAGAGCATGTCGCATTTCATCGGCGAGAAGGAGTTCTTCCCGGGCATCCCCGCCATCAAGTACGAGGGGCGCGACTCGACCAACCCCCTCAGCTTCAAGTTCTACGACCGCGACAAGAAGGTGCTGGGCAAGACGATGGGGGAGCACCTGCGGTTCGCGGTGGCGTACTGGCACTCGTTCTGCGCCGAGGGGTCGGACCAGTTCGGCGACGGGACGCGAGTCTTCCCGTGGGGATCGGCCCCGACGCCGATGGACCGCGCGCGGCAGAAGCTCGACGCCGCCTTCGAGTTCATCACCAAGCTGGGAGCGGCCTTCTACTGCTTCCACGACCGCGACATCGCGCCCGCCGGCGCGACGGTTGCCGAGTCGGAGAAGAACCTGCAGACGCTCGTCGCGCTCGCCAAGGAGCGGCAGCAGGCAACGGGCGTCCAGCTGCTGTGGGGGACGGCGAACCTGTTCTCGCACCCGCGCTACATGAACGGCGCCGCGACCAATCCCGACTTCCGGGTGGTCACGCACGCCGCCGCGCAGGTGAAGGCGGCCATCGACGCGACAATCGCGCTGGGCGGGCAGGGCTACGTCTTCTGGGGCGGCCGCGAGGGCTACACGACGCTGCTGAACACCGACATGAAGCGCGAGCTCGAGAACCTCGGGCGCTTCCTGTCGATGGCGCGCGACTACGGGCGCCGCCAGGGCTTCACCGGCACCTTCTACATCGAGCCGAAGCCGATGGAGCCCACCAAGCACCAGTACGACTTCGACGCGGCGACGGTGATCGGCTTCCTGCGCGCGCACGGGCTCGAGAAGGACTTCAAGCTCAACATCGAGGCGAACCACGCGACGCTGGCGGGCCACTCGTTCTCGCACGAGCTGCAGGTGGCGGCCGACGCGGGGCTGCTCGGCAGCATCGACGCCAACCGGGGCGATCCGCAGAACGGGTGGGACACCGACCAGTTCCCGACGGACCTCTACCAGGCCACCGAGGCGATGATGATCGTCCTGCGGGCGGGCGGCTTCACGACGGGCGGCCTGAACTTCGACGCGCACATCCGGAGGAACTCGACCGATCCCGAGGACCTGTTCCTCGCGCACATCGGCGGGATGGACACCTTCGCGCGGGCGCTCGAGATCGCGGCACGGCTGCTCAACGAGTCGCCGCTCAAGGACCTGACGAAGAAGCGCTACGCCTCGTTCGACGAGGGGAACGGCTTGCGCTTCACCAAGGGCGAGCTGACGCTCGAGGACCTGGCCCGGCTCGCCGGGCAGGGCGAGCCGCCGCTGGTCAGCGGCAAGCAGGAGCTGATCGAGAACGTGATCAATCAGTACCTGTGAGCTGACAGCGTGGGGGCGACCCTCGTGGTCGCCCCTACAGCGTCTCTGGCAGGTGGAGCCGCAGGCCATTCGCTCCGAAAACCGGGCGACGGCACTCGCGGCCCTGCGCGGGGAGAGGGCGCGAGCCGCCGTGGGCCCTTACCGCGCACGCACGGGCAGCGTTCCGGAGTCGACGGTTTCGCCTGTGCGGGAAATCGCCTGGAAGTGCATCGTGTCGCCGGCGATCTCGACCAGCATGAACGACCGGTCGCGATCGAAGCCGGCGGCGGTCAGCGCCGTGTCCTGGATGTCGCCCCGCCGCAGCTTGCCCGCCCCGCCCGACGTGAAGTAGGTGATTCCCTTTTGCGGCTTGATCCGCTCGTAGAAGTGCTCGTGGCCGGCAAAGACGGCGCTCACGCCGTGCTCGACGAACAGCGGCTCGAGGATCGCGCGCAGGGTCGTGTCCGACCCGTGCTTCCCCCCGGATGAGTACAGCGGATGGTGGAAGTAGGCGATCTTCCACCGTGCCTGCGAGGCGGCCAGCTCGCGGCGCAGCCAGTCGACCTGCTTCGCGTCGAGGTCGGTCGTGTCGAGGACGAAGAACTGGACCGGCCCCCTGGTGAACGAGTAGTACCGCTCGCCGTCCATGTTGAACGGCCCGTACAGCCGCTGCTCCGGCTCGTCGTGGTTGCCGAGCGCGGCGTAGAACCGGACGCCCGCGTCGAGTAGCTCCTTGTAGGGGATTTCGAACTTCCGCCTGTAGTCCTCGGGCCGCTCCGATCCGTACAGGTTGTCGCCCAGCATGATCACGAAGTCGAACGGGAACTGGGCGTGCGCCTCGACCAGCCGGCCGATGAGCCGGGCG
>DAOPQX010000055.1:0-14350 GCA_035348395.1 Vicinamibacterales bacterium
TGCGGGTGCCGCCGCGCACGCGGCGTCGGACGAAGGGCAGAGGGTGGGAACCAGAGTGGGGAACAACGGCACGGCCGCGTGTCCCGGTTGAGCAAAGCCGGGCACCGCGCAAAACGACCAGACGACCAGAACGATTCCTGCCCGAAGGCTGACCGTTGCTCTTCTCACGCCCGTCCTCCCACGGCCCCGGCCGCGCTCACTGTCACTGGACCTCTCGCGGCTCCTGCCGCTCCAGCCCAACCGCCCGCCATCCGTCCGCCTCGCGCCGGAAATAAACGGTCACCGGGTCTGCCCAGTGAGGGAACTCCGCGTGCTCCGTGCGAACCCTCGCCGCCGCAAACTCCGTACCCTTCAGGCTCTCCAACGGCGCCGCCGCCCGCGGCTCGGTGACCCGGACCTCGGGGCCGATGGCATCGCCCGGTCCGTCGCCGTCCGCG
Organism: Vicinamibacterales bacterium; assembly: GCA_035348395.1. Classification (GTDB taxonomy): domain Bacteria; phylum Acidobacteriota; class Vicinamibacteria; order Vicinamibacterales; family Fen-181; genus JARKSS01. The sequence goes on from DAOPQX010000055.1 coordinate 438, forward strand.
TTGTCGAACTGGTGCCACTGCACCAGGTACCCGGCCGGCTTCCCGGCCAGGCCCGCATCGACGGCGGCGTTACGAAACGTGAAAACGCCTTCGTCATCGAGCGCCGGCGACACGATCGGGTTGACGCCCGGCAGCCAGGCGCGGAGCACCTTGTCGCGCCGCTCGATCAGCGTTTTCGCCGCATACTCCGCCGCCCCAGGCTCCCTGTATTGCGCGCGCGCCACCGCTGCACGAACGCCCTCGTCCGAGAACTTGGCGACGATCCGCGCAGCCCAGAACGCATCGTCGGCACGCATGTTCTCGAAGGCCGGGTTGGGGTACTCGGGCTTCCAGCGCACCGGGTCGAACCGGGCCGACTCGAAGCGGCCGATCGATTTCGCCACTTCCGGGTAGTCGATCGTGATCCAGGGCCGGACGTAGAAACCGAGCGTGACCAGCGTGAGCAGCGACGGCTTCCACTCGAGCATGTACTCGTTGCCGGCCCGAGGGGCTTGCGGCTTGGTGCTCCCGCTCCCCATGATGGAGCCGAAGTCGAACATGTAGTGTCGCACGAACCGGCGCCCTTCCGAGCCCTGCAGCATGTCCAGGCTGTTGAGCCCCCTCGAGTCGTCGTGGTTGAGCCAGGCGGCGAACACCCGGTTGCCCCTCAGCTCGCGCCGGTGCTCGTGCGGGAAGATGTCGTTGGGGTCGTCGGCGCGCGTCCCGTAGTACTTGAAGTAGCCAAGGTACTTCCCTTCCGCGTAACGGCTCGCGAGCGCGCGATACCTGCCGTTCGGCCCTCGGGCCGCCCTCCGCAGGATCAGCTTCACGTCCTCCATCGTCATCCGCTTCTTCCGGCCGGAGAGGTCAACCGTGGTGGCCTCGGGGCCGATGACGATGCGGTCCGGATCCACCTCGACAAGGTAGCCTTCGACGACGTTGTAGCCGATGGCGTGATAGAGGGCAGCGCCAATCATCTCGGCGCCGCTCGCCATCTCGGGGTTGCTGGGCGGGTCGAACTTGATCTGGTAGCGCCGGCCCGACGGGTCGACCACGCGGTAGCCCGGGGTCACGCCCTGGCTCTTGCCCTCGACGATCGGCCAGCCGTCGATGTTCACCACGTCGAGCGTGTTCGGCCCGCGGCCGATCTCCGCCGGGGAGAGATCGACACGGCCGATCCGGTTGGTGAACCAGCTCGAGTCGGGCACCTCGTCCATGGTGTTCACGTTGAGCGCCCGGATGGAATTCCGCTCGCCCTTCTCGAAGAAGGTGTTCTCGACGAAGTCCCAGACGTTGCTGCCCTCGACGGGGGCGGCGCGGCTCGCGTCGAACTCGCGGTCGTTGTCCACCTGGATGGGGTCGTCCGGGTAGAAGCGTGGGGCGGCGGCGCGGGTGCCCGCTCCCCCGAACAGCGCCGCCAGCAGGGAGACGGCCATCGCGATGCCCGCGAGCGTGCGCAGCCTGCGCGAGCGGCCGGAGCGAAGCGGGACGTGCGGGGAGACCGAAGCGTCGCTAGAAGACATGGCCGAACCTGAGGATGAAGTGCTTGCCGTCGCGGCTGCCGAATGCCCCCTCGACGCGAAGGAACACGCCATTGACCGAGCCGAACCTGAGGCCGAAGCCGTAGTCGGTTTCGAGGTCCTCGAGATCGAAGTCGGAGACCCGCGGCGCCACCTGGCCCGCGTCCACGAAGAGGGCGGCGTCGACCGCCGTGAACACCTCCCAGCGGTACTCGGCCTGGAAGAGCAACAGGTTCGCGTCCCGGAACCGGTGCCGGCGGAAGCCGCGGAGGTCGTCGGGGCCGCCGAGGCTCCGCATCAGGTAGAAGGGCACCTGCTGCCCGGCAACGGCGTCCGAGGCCGACAGCAGCGCCCGGAACGCGAAGACCCTGCGGTCCCGGAGGAAGGGCACGTACTGCTGGAGATCGACCTCCAGGCGGCGGAAGCCGTAGCGGTCGAGGTGGAGGTCGTCGAACAGCGCGTAGCTCACGTAGTAGCGGCCGCCGCGCCGCGGGTTCATCAGCGGCTCGCGGTAGTTGAAATCGGCGAACGCCTCGAAGCGGCCGAAGTTGGTGGACGCGCCGAAGCCTGGAATCTCCTCACCCGGGAAGAGCGTCCCGGCGTTGGGTATGCTCTTCGCGCGTCCCCGCCCCGACCGCGGCCGCAGGTACTCGGCGCGGCCGCCCAGTGTGAGCAGCCTGCCCGTTCTCACCGCGCCGCTGCCGCCGACTACCGTGTTGCCGAGGCTGAAGTTGGCGTGCTCGCGGCGGAGCGAGTCGGGGCCGAGGCCGAAGAACGCCTCCTCGGGCCACCACGAGCGGTGGGCGTAGAACTCCACCTGCGCGGCCTCGTTGGCCAGGCGCGGCAGCAGCAACCGGGTGTCGATCAGCCAGTACTTCCTCGGCGATCCGGCCGCCGAGGCCTGGAACACCGCCCGCTCGTCGAACAGGCGGGGCTGCCGGTATCCAACGCCCAGCGAGAGGCCGCTGCCGGGAGTCACATGTCCGATCAGCGGGTAGACTCCCTCCGGGGGATTGAGCAGCCGCTCGAAGATCCGGTCGTTCTCCAGGCTGACGAGGAAGCGTTCGACCCGGCCCTGCCGCTCCTTCTCCAGCTCCTTCGCCTTGGCCTCCCGCCGGGCGCGCAACTCCTCCTCGCGCGTCTCGGGAGTCTGGGCGGCGGTGGGGCCGGCGAGCGCGCACGCCAGGGCCACGATCGAGAGGGTGCGGAGCGTCGAGGGCTTCATGGGGCGTTACGCAACTGCACGGGCCGGCCGCGCCTTGATGCGCTCGCGGTAGTCGCGCGCGATCGCGACGACGATCACCAGCCACACGCCAACGAACACGATGTTGAGCAGCGCGTAGTCGCGCATGCCGAAGCCGAGCCGGGCACCGAAAAAGACGACGCCCGCCTGCAGCAGGTCGCCGGCTCGCCAGAAGAACGAGTCGATCGCCTGCTTCGCCTTGTATTTCGCCTCGCGCGAGGTGGGCAGGAACAGCGCGTGCCTCGTGGTCATCTGGATCGAGTAGTCGGAGGCGTTCTCGAGCGTCTTCATCAGGCGGACGACGCCGAGGATGGGCACGAAGACCAGCGTGCCGTAGCTGAGGAGCGCCACGATGGGGAGCACGAAGAGCGTGCCGTTTACGCCGAGGTGCTTGAAGAGCCGCGGGACGAGCAGCAGCTGGAAGAGGAACCCGAGCAGGTTGACCCACGCGAAGAAGCTGCCGTAGAAGCGCCCGATGAACACGCCCCGCTCGATCCCTTGCGCGGCGGCCACCCGCGAGGCCTCTTGCACGACGAGCGATCCGAGGAGGAACTCGCCCACGGTGTTCACGACGTTGACCAGCACGAGGAGCAGCGCGATCAGCAGCAGGTAGCGGTCGCGGAAGATCAGCCGGAACGCCCCCTCTTTGCCCAGCGGGCGCTCGCCCTCCCCCGCCGCGCCCTCCTCGCGCCCCTTCTCGCGCTCGTGCACCCAGATGGTGACCAGCACGCAGAAGACCAGGCCGCCGGCGGCGACCAGCAGGAGATGGAACGGGCCGATTGCCGCGAAGAGCGACGAGGCGAACTGCGCCCCGAGCCACGCCCCGAGGGCGCTGCCCAGCCCGATCAGCGGGAAGAGGCGCTTGCCGGCCTCCCGCGAGTACAGGTCGTTGGCGAAGGCCCAGAACTGGGCGATCACCACCAGGTTGAAGACGCCGAGCCAGAGGAAGAACGGCACGCCGACCGGCACGCTCGCCATGCCCAGCGCGTAGAACACCAGGAGGTGCGAGGCGAAGAAGAGGGTCACGCCGCCCACCAGCCACACGCGGTTCACGCGCGAGGCCAGGGCGGCGTACGCGGGCACCGCGACCAGCAGCAACAGCGCTTGGCCGGCCGCCGCGTAGCTCTTCACCTCGGCGCCGCTCTCGGTGAGGATCAGCGCCTCGCGGACGGTCTTGAGGACGTAGTACAGCGCGAGCAGGCAGAAGACGTTGACGCCCAACAGGAGAACCGTTGCCGCTTCGCCAGGCCGGATGTCGGCGATCGGGGAGAGAAGCCGCGACCACCAGGGGACGGACCGGGCAACGTTCTCCGGCTGACCCATCTGCGACCTCCAATCACGAATGGACGGCGGCGGCCGGCGGCACGGCCGGCGCAGCCGGGACCGCCAGCGTCAGCGGCTGGGTGAACTCCGACAGGTGGAGCTCCCACCACTCGCGCGCGGCGTCGTTGTCCCAGGCGTCGTGGGCCTTGCACGAGCAGGCCATCTCGAACAGCTCGCCGGCGTCCCGGGGGCGCTTCTCGGGGTCCTTCTCCAGGCAGCGCATGACCAGCTCGTCCAGCTCGCGCGGGATCGGCAGCTCGGTTCGCTGCGAGGGGGGGACGGGGGTGGCCTGCAGGTGGTCCATGAACATCCGCATGCGCGTGTCGGCCTCGAACACGAGCTGGCCCGTCAGCATCCAGTAGGCGACGCACCCCAGCGCGTAGACGTCGGCGCGCCGATCGATCTCGGTCTCGCCGAGGATCACCTCGGGGGCCATGTAGGCCGGCGTGCCCGAGGTTACGCGATCGGCGTTCAGCGCGGTGCGCCGGAAGCCGGCCTGGTCGCCGAAGGTCACCAGGCCGAAGTCGAGCACCTTGACGAAGTCGTAGTCGAGCCCCATGCGGCAGACGTAGACGTTGGCCGGCTTGATGTCGCGGTGGACCAGGTCGCGGCTGTGCGCCTCGGCCAGCGAGTGGCACACCTGGCGCAGGAGGTACACGGTGCGGCTGGCGGGCAGCGGGCCGAAGTCGCGGACGAGGGTCTCGAGGTCGCGCCCGACCAGCAGCTCCATCACGTAGTAGAAGGCGCCGTCGTTGGTGATGCCGAAGTCGTAGAGCTCGATGGTGTGGGGCGAGGAGAGCACCGAGGTCGCCTGCGCCTCGCGCATGAAGCGCTGCATGAGCAGCCTGACCTCGGCCTCGTTTGGCACGTCCAGCATCTCCGGCCGGACGATCTTGACCGCCGCCGGCCGCGCGAGCAGCCGGTGCTCGGCCCGCCAGACCTCGCCCATCCCGCCTCGCCCCAGCTCCTGCACCAGCTGGTAGCTGCCCGCATCGCGCACCTTGGCGATCTGCCGCCCCAGCCGGTGGAGCACCTGCGAGGGGACGACCGCGAGGAAGGCCGCGGCATAGTTGGGCCAGTATTGGAGAAGGACCTCGCTCGCCCGGGGGACGGGCAGTCCCCGCAAATGCGCGATCAGTGCGCCGAGCGGGTCCATCGAAGCCGCCACCAGCGAGGCGAGCAGGGTCTTGCGCGGCGTGCTGGGGGCGATCATCGCGTAGATCAGGATCACCACCGCGATCCACGACACCGAGCGGACGCGGATCTCTCGCTCCACCCACTCGTCGAGCAGGCCGAGCGCGAACGCGTTGACCACCAGGAATGCCAGGCCGAGGTCGAGCGCCGCCCGGCCGGCCCCGGCGAGACGGGCGTAGACCCCCATTGCCACCGCGAGGAGGACGGCGATGCCGCTGACCAGGTTCCCGGGCCACGGGTAGGGATGGGTGTTGATGCCGGCGAAGCCGCGCGCAAACAGGTTGTTGATGACGAGCGCGATGCCCCACAGCACCGCCGCCACCACGGCGAGGGTGGACAGACGGCGCGAGGTTTCCTGCAGGACGTCTTCGGGCAGCGCCCAGCCTGTGCCGTCGGTGCCGCTCCAGGGCGTGAACGCCGGCTCCATGCGCCGCGACACCTGCGCCTCGGATTCCTTCATCGCTCCCTCATCGGCTCCTCACCGGCCGCGTCACCCCTGGCCCACGGCGACATCCTCGGGCGGCTCCTTCATCACGCCCCGGCCCTGGCGCTCGAGCTCGGCAAGGTTCAACAGGATCGAGTCGTTCGACCGCACCAGGTCGGCGACGATCTGGTCGCGCGACCGGCGGGGCCGGGCGGAGGGCCGCGAATCCTCCAGGAAGGGCCAGAGGCGCGTACGAATCTCGGGGGGCAGCACGCTCTCGAGGTACTCGAGCGCCGTGCCGCGAAGCAGGGGGTCCTGCACGTGCAGGCCGCGAAACGCGATCTGCAGCGGCTCGCGGTGCAGCACCAGCGAGAGCAGCGTGAAGACGTGCGCCATGCTCTGCCCGGCCCGCTCGCGGATGAAGCGGTCCGCGAAGAAGGTGCCGTCCTGCTCCTCCACGCTGTCGAGCAGCCGGTGGCTCTCCCACACAGGACGGCCCACGCTCACCTCGCGCAGCACCACCTGGTAGATGCGATCGCGGTCGATCCGAACGCGCCCGTTGCGCTCGACGATCGCCGCCAGCGAGCGGCCCGCCTGGAAGCGGACCTCGAACCGGTCGTCGAGGGCCGCCAGCAGGCCGTCGGCCGCGCGCTGCGACACGCAGATCGAGAGCACGCGGGCGATGCGGCGCCGGATGGCGAAGTCCTGCCTCGGGTCGAGCATCGAGTCCACCAGCTGCCCCACCACCTCCTCGGCCGCCTTCTTCAGCGCCACGATCGCGTCGGACGCCACCGCGTCCCACGCGAGCAGCGGGATGACGTGCGGGACGAGGGCGCGTTCCGGGCCACGCTCCTCGTGCAGCACCTTCAGCACACGTTCGCGATCGCGCGATCGCAGGGCGGCGATCTTCTGAAGGACGGGGTCCTTCTGAAGGAGGGGGTCGGCTGGCACGGCCGTCACGGCGGCCGGCGCCGCAGGCGCAGGCGCGGGCCGCGCGGCCGCCGGCGCAACCGCCAGCGCCGAGATCCCGGCCAGCGTCCGGTGCACCGTCTCGCGGGTGGTCAGGTCTTCGATCTCGCTCAGGTCGAGCAGGACGGCCTGGTCGAGCAGGCTGCGCTCGAGCGTCTGGATGTACCCGCGCGTCACCCGGCGAGCCACCACCAGTGCCGTCACCGCAGCCATCAGCGCGACCGCCAGGATGATGGAGTGGCTCGCGGCGGTGCCGACGAGGATTCCGGCGAGTCCCGCGCCGACCAGGTCGCCGGCCCGATCGAAGCCGACGTCGATGATTGGCTTGGCCGCCCGTTTCTCACGCGCGGAGACGGGCGTGTAGAGCAGCTCGTAGGCCGAGCGGAAGAGCGACATGCGGGAGACATACTCGGTCCCGCGTGCGGCGGCAGCCGGCGGAAGGCCCGGCAGAATGAGCGACCCGAGGCTGCCTGCGACCACCGCCATAGCGGGTGCGCCGACCGCGGGCGCCAGCCCGGCCTTCTCCAGCACCGGCCGGCTGAGCGTGACCTGCACCAGGAAGGTCAGGACGCTGGTCGCGCCGTAGTAGAGCGCGAAGAAGCGCAGCAGCTCGTTGCCCCGCCCGATCCCGGCCACCGCCCGCGCCTTGAACACGTAGTCCACCAGCACGGCGCCAAGCGTGGTCAGCAGCACCAGCACGGCGAGGTTCCGCAGGTGCGCGCTTCCCAAAACCACCTGGAGGCCCGACGGCTTCGCGAGCCGGGGGTTTGCCTTCGGTGCCGCGGCGCCCCTGCCGGCTCGTGCGTGCGGACGGGGGGTCCCGCCTGCCTTGAGCAAGGCCAGCCGCCACACGATCCAGGCGCACGCCAGGTTGAGAACCACCAGGACCGGCAGCACCGAGCCGGCACTGCCCCAGACGGCCGCCCGGTCGGCAATCACGGTGCCCGCCACACCGCCGAAGGTGCCGGCCGCCCCGACGTGACCGAGCCGGCGCTTGGCCGTGCGCGGATCGAACCGCTCGCTCAGCAGCGTCCAGAACCCCGAAACCAGCACGGGCGCCAGCCCGAGCATGTGCAGGTAGAACAGGACCGCCGTGACGCGCGGGCTGGTGGCGGCGAGGCCCCATTGGAGCAGGATGAGGACGGCGCTGCCCACGAAGGCGATCGGAAGCAGGCGCGCCGGCGACAGGCGCCCCATCGCGCGCGAGGCGGCGAACGCGCACGCGATGGAAAAGGCCGAGGCCGCCATCACCATCAGCGGCAGCTGGGTGACCTCGAAGCGGGCGAGGAAGAGGGCGTCGCGCGTGGCCTTCCCCGCCACGAACTGCGCGATCACCGCCGCGGCGCCAAGCATCGCGAGCAGAACCGCCGAGGCGGGAAAGGATGGCGAGGGCTTCAATGGGGGCGCTCGAAGCTGAAGCGCACGGCCGCGCGGACGAAAAGCCGGGCGCGAAACGGACGCGTCGGACTTCGACCTGCAAACTGCGCGCCGAGGCCAGCTCCGCCGTTCCGAAGGCCTAACCCCTTTGACGCTCGACAGTTAGCACCGTATCCACCCGTTGCTGCCGCCGCCGGCGCATTGAGACTCTGATCGTCGCGTAGCGAAGGGCGTGTAGGGTCTTGCTACGTAAGCCGATCCTTGAGGCAGGAGCAGGGGCACGGCTGCCGTGCCCCTGCCAGCGACGAGCGGTGGTCTACTTCAGGATCCCTTCCCACCCCTTCCGGTACTCGGGCCGCTTGATGAATGGCGCGGCCTCGGGCGCGTTGCGGGCGCGCAGGTTCTGGTAGTCCCACTCGATCTTCTTCCCGCTGCGGTACGCGACGTTGCCCAGGTGGTTCGCCTCGGTGGTCCAGCCGGAGTACTGGAAGTTGGAGCCGGGAACCGGGCCGAGCCCCTTCGCGTAGTTGACCCACTCCACCCAGTGGCCCGGCGAGCGCGGCAGCGTCTCGGGCGGCGGCTGGAAGTCCTTGAACTTCTCCTCGGGCAGGAGCTTCCCGTTGCCGAGCAGCATCCCCTTCTCGCCGACGAACAGCTGCGAGCGGCCGCCCCACTCGGGCACCCAGCCGGGAGGCTTGACGTCGCCCTGGTACCACACCAGCTTCACCGGCGGGTTGCCTCCGGCCGCTGGGAACTCGAATGTCACCATCATCGTCGCGGGCGCCAGCTCCTTGTGCGCCACCGGGACGTTGGGCGACCTGGCCTCGACGGTGAGCGGCTGCCGGATGTCGAGGACGGTGAACGGGACGTCGTTGTCGTGGCAGCCAAGGTCGCTCATCGTCCCGTTGCCGAAGTCCCACCAGCGGTACCAGCGCGGCCCCGGGAAGTAGGTGGCGTGGTACGGGCGCACGGGCGCCGGGCCGAGCCAGAGATCGAAGTGCAGGGTTGGCGGGACCGGCATCTCCTCCTTGAAGCGATCGACGATCTGGATGCCGTTGTAGAAGCCGTGCGGCTTGTCGAACTTCTCGGCCGAGGCGGCGTCCTGGAGCCCCCACGCCCGCTCGGCCCACACGTGGACCTCGCGCACGGGACCGATGACGCCCGTCATGAGGATTTCCTTGATCGCGCGGCGCGAGGGAGAGGCGTGCCCCTGGTTGCCCATCTGCGTCGAGAGCTTCGGGTACTTCGCCGCCAGCTCGCGAATGAGCCGCGCCTCCCAGATGTTGCGAGTGAGCGGCTTCTCGCAGTAGACGTGCTTGCCGTGGGTGAGGGCGAGGTAGGTTGCGAAGACGTGCGTGTGCTCGGCCGTGGAGACGACGACCGCGTCGAAGGCGTTCGGCTCGTCGAAGACGCGGCGCAGGTCGGTGAACGTCTTCGCCTTTGGGAACTGCTGCGCGCCGGCGTCGAGCGCCACCTGGTCGATGTCGCACAGGACCGCCACGTTCTCGTCGGGGTGCGGCACGTTCGGCGCGGCGTCGCGGCGCCCCCCCTGTGCGGCTGGCTGCCCGGGCACGATGACCAGCTCGCGCAGGTTTGCGCGGCCGCGTCCCCCGCAGCCGATGAAGGCGATATCCAGCTTGTCGTTCAGGTTCCGGCCCCGCAGGAGGGCCGGCGCGCCGGCAACCACCCCGGCGGCCGTCAGGGCCCCGCCCACGAACTCGCGGCGCGTGATGCCGTGCCGCTCTGCCTGGCTGGTGGTATTCATGGCGCGTATTCTCTTGCATTCGCCCCCGGCGCGCAAACGGGGCGATCTGCCGGCCGGCGGACTTCCGACTCCGGGACCGCGTGGACTAGACTTCGTAGACTTCGCGCCTGCCGCGCCGTAGCCGCCGCGGCGAAGGCGGGACTTCGCGACTTCGCGACTTCGTGGACTTGATGTCGTCGTATGAACGATCGCGTGCGAACTCTGGCGGGAGTTCTCTGGCAGTATCACCAGCTCGGGCACCCGCTCGAGAAGGCGGATGCGATCCTCGTGCTGTGCAGCCACGACAAGGCGGTGGCCGAACGTGGCGCGCGGCTGTTCCTGGAGCGGTGGGCGCCGCTGCTGATCTTCTCGGGCGGCCTCGGCGCCATCACCCGGCACCTGTGGGACCGCCCCGAGGCCGACCAGTTCGCCGAGGTCGCCCGCGCGATGGGCGTGCCGGCCGATCGGATCCTGGTCGAGAACCGGTCCACCAACACGGGCGAGAACGTCGCCTTCACCCGCCGGCTGCTCGAGGAGCGCGGCCTCGACCCTGGCTCCTTCATCCTCGTCCAGAAGCCGTACATGGAGCGGCGCAGCTACGCCACCTTCCAGAAGGTGTGGCCCGGGAAGCGCCTGATCGTCACCTCGCCGCGCGTCTCGCTCGACGAGTACCTCGAGCGGTACTCGAACGAGACGCTCTCTGCCGATGACGTTGTGAGCATCATGGTGGGCGACCTGCAGCGGATTCGCCTCTACCCCGAGAAGGGCTTCCAGGTGCCGCAGGAGATCCCGCCGGAAGTGTGGGAGGCCTACCGCGAGCTGGTGTCGCTCGGCTACGACCGGCACCTCGTTAGGGGTTAGGGGCTAGGGGCTAGGGGCTAGGGGCTAGGGGCTCGGGGCTCGGGGCGCTGGGCGGCCTGCTGGAGCCGCGCTACACTGCTCGCATGCCGACCGCGACACGGACCCCGCTCTTCAAGCCCCGCACCCTCTCGTTCCTTCGCGCCCTCAAGCGGAACAACGACCGCGCGTGGTTCGCCGAGCACAAGGAGGAGTACCTCCGCGACGTGCACCAGCCGATGCTCGACTTCGTGGCGTGGGTGGCCTCGGAACTGCCCGCCTTCGCGCCCGAGCTCGAGGCGTCGCCGCGGACCTCGCTCTTCCGCATCTACCGCGACACGCGCTTCTCCGCCGACAAGACTCCGTTCAAGACGCAGGTGGGCGCCATCTTCCCGCAACGCGGCCTGCACAGGAACGTGTCGGCGTGCCTCTACGTGGAGATCGGGCCCGCAGGCGCCATGATCTTCGGCGGCATCTACAAGCCGGAGCGCTCGGAACTCCTCGCCATCCGCGAGCACATCGCCCGCACCCACCGCCGCCTTCGCGCGCTGCTCGAGGCGCCGGCGTTCAAACGCACGGTGGGCGCGATGGAGGGCGACGCGCTGCAGCGGGTGCCGCCCGGCTACGCACCCGACCATCCCGCCGCCGAGTACCTCAAGTTCCGGCAGTTCCTGCTCGGCAAGGAATACCCGGCGGCCTTCGCCACCTCGCCGGAATTCCCCGCGGAGATCCTCCGTCTCTTCCGCCGCATGGCTCACGTCGTCGGCTACCTGAACGAGCCGCTCCTGGCCGCAGAACGCGCGCGGGATCCGCTGGCCGAGCGCAGCCCGCGCCGCGAGCCGAAGCGCGTGAGCCGGCTGATTGGCTGAGCGACGCGCCTCGAAACCGTGCTCTCAGCGCCCCGGGGGGCCACGCGGCCGGCCAGCGTACCTGCCGCTTCAGCGGTTGCGGAGGTGGTCGAGCGTGAGCCGAATCCCTTCGTCGTACGGCGTCTTTCGCAGCGGCAGCACGGACCCTAGCGCCGAGTCGTCCAGCAGCACCGGCGTGGTTTGCAGGTAGGACATCCGGACGCCGTGCCCGCGCCGCAGGAGCTCCGCCGCCGCCGCACGGCCGATCGTCCCGAACGCACCGAAGATCGCGACCCTCATGGCCACATGGTGACAGGCTCATGGGTCGAGCTCAAGAACGGTTGCGCGTCCCACCAGTGGGATCCCACGATCCCACAGCCGGACACCCGCGGATCGCTCGTGCCTGCCACGCCGTACCGCCGGAGGATCTCAGACGGCGCGAAGGCGGGAGCCTTGAGCCGTGAGCCGTGAGCCTTCTTCCGGCACGTTTCTTGGGTTCTCCCTCCCGGGAGGTCCCGTGCAGGAGATTCGACAAGCCATGCGGGCGCTGTCGTCGCGCCCGTCCCTGGTAGTGGTGTCGGTGCTCACCCTGGCCCTTGGAATTGGCGGCACGACCGCGGTCTTCTCGGTCGTGGACGCCGTCCTCCTGAGGCCGCTTCCCTTCTCCGGAAGCGACCGCCTGGTGTCGCTCACCGAGAGCAGCCCGAACCTGAAGACCCTCTCCGTCTCGTGGCAGAACTACGTGGACTGGAGACACCAGAGCCGCTCGTTCGAGTCGGTGGCGGCATACAGGCCGATCAACGTCACCATCACCGGGGAGGGCGAGCCCGAGCGAGTGCCGGCCAAGATGGTTTCGGCGGCGATGCTGCCGATGCTTGGAGTCAAGCCGTCGCTCGGCCGCAGCTTCACCAAGGAGGAAGACGGCGCCGGCGGGGAGCCGGTCGCGCTCATCAGCGAGGGGCTGTGGACCCGCCGCTTCGCGCGCGATCCGCGGGCCGTGGGCCAGGTAATGACCATCGACAACACGGCGCGCACGATCGTCGGGGTCCTGCCCGCCAGCTTCGTCCTCGTGCAGCCTGCCGACGTGCTGATCCCCATCGGTCCCTGGGCATCGACGCTGCCCGACGACCGCGGCTGGCACCCGGGCATCTTCCCGCTGGCGCGGTTGAAGAACGGGGTGGAACTGGGCAAGGCCCGCCTGGAGATGGCGCAGATCGCGAAGAACCTCGAGCGGCAGTACCCCGAAACGAACCTGAAGGTGGGGGCCGACGTCACGCCGCTGCAGCAGCAGATGGTGCAGAACGTCCAGCCGGCGCTTGCCGTACTGCTTGGCGCGGTCGTCCTCGTCCTGCTGATCGCCTGCGCGAACGTGGCGAACCTGCTGCTGGTGCGCACCATCGAGCGGCGCCGCGAGATTGCGGTGCGCGCTGCGCTCGGCGCCCGCCGCTGGCGGCTGATCCGGCACGTGCTGGCCGAGAGCCTTGTGCTGGCGCTGGCCGGAGGTCTGCTCGGCGTGCTGGTCGCGTCCTGGGCCGTCTCTGCCCTGGTGGCGCTGGCCGGGCCCGGTCTTCCCAGGGCCGACAGCATCGCGGTGGACCAGCGGGTGCTGTTGTTCGCGCTGGCGCTCTCGACCCTCACGGCCCTGGCATTTGGCGCCGCCCCGGCCGTCCACGCTTCCCGGGCCGACATCAGGGAAGCGTTGAACGAGGAAGGCCGCGGGACGACGTCGGCCGGAAGCCGCCGCCTGGCGCGTGCCTTCGTCGTCGCGGAGGTGGCGCTGGCCACCACGCTGCTGGTGGGCGCCGGCCTTCTGCTCCGCAGCTTCGTGAGGCTGCAGCAGGTGCCGCCCGGCTTCAGCGCCGCGCGTCTCCTGGTGGCCGACCTGCCGCTTTCGCCCATCGACTACGCCGAGGACGCGGCGCGCGAGCGGTTCGTCGATCGCCTGCTCGAGCGCGTCACGGCCCTGCCGGGCGTCGAGGCGGCCGGGACGACGACGACGCTCCCGATGGCGGGCAGCGGCGCGCTGCTGCACTTCAACATCTACGGGCGTCCGCCAAAGGGCCCCGAGGACTACATCCTGGCGGGGTACCGCGCGGTGAGCCCCACGTACCTTGCAGCGCTCGGCGTCCCTACCCTTCGCGGCCGCCCCTTCACCGAGTGGGACCGCTCGGGGTCGAAGCGTGTCGTGGTCATCAACGAGACGATGGCGAAGACCTTCTTCAAGGGAAGCGACCCGCTGGGTCAGCGCATCAGCATCGGGACCGAGCCCGACGAGGAGTCGCCGTGGATGGAAGTGGTTGGCGTGGTGGGCGACGTGCGTCAGAGCTTCGAGGCCGACCCGAAGGCGGAGATGTACGTCCCGTACTTGCAGGGTGCGCCCCACCCCGTCCTCGCGGGTCTCTTCCGCAGCGTCTCGGTGGTGGTCCGCGCCAAGGGGGATCCACTCCAGGTCGCC
>DAOPQX010000056.1:0-14171 GCA_035348395.1 Vicinamibacterales bacterium
CCACAGCTACCGCGTGTCGATGTACGCGGTGCGGATTGCCTCGCGCGTGAGGATGTCGCCGGCCGAGGTCGAGGATGTCCGGGCCGCGGCGCTGCTGCACGACATCGGGAAGCTGAAGATCGGACGCGAGCTGCTCCACAAGGCCGCCCGCCTGACCGCGGAGGAGTACGAGCGGATGCAGGCGCACGTGCCGCTCGGTGTCGAGATGCTGGAATCGGTGGGGGGATCGCTGCGGCGCGTGCTGCCGCTCGTCCTCGCCCACCACGAGCGCCACGACGGGAACGGGCAGAACCACCTCTCGGGCGACCAGATCCCCTGGGGAGCCCGTGTGATCAAGGTGGCCGACGTCTATGATTCGCTGACCAGCGATCGCCCCTACCGCAAGGCCATGCCCCCGTTCGAGGCCCGCGCGCACATCGCCAAGGGCGCCGGAACCGAGTTCGACCCCTACGTCGTCCGCGCCTTCATCGAGGCGTTCGAGGCAGGGGACCTCGAGCTGCCGCAAATCGTGATCTAGCCGAACGGTACGGCGAGGGGCACTACCTCTCGCCCAGGATGACCTCCAGCGCCTGCTCCTTGCCGCCGCGCACCAGCACGACGCGCACCTTCTGCCCGGGCTTCAGCGCGCGCAGCAACTCCGAGTAGCCGCGCAGGTCGGCGACCTCACGCCCGTCGATGGCCGTCAGCACGTCGCCCGCCTGGATGCCCGCCCGTTCGGCAGGCGACCCGGCAACCACGCTCGCCACGCGAACTCCCGGCCCCTCGAACGCGAAGTCGGGCACCGTGCCGACGCCGGCGCGGCGCTCGCCGCCGCCCGTCCGCTCGCCGGCGGCCGGCGGCCGGCTGGCCGCGGAATCGGCCGGTGCCGTCAGCGGCTCGGCACGCTCGGCGAGGTACGCGATCGCCTCGCGGGCCAGGGCCGCAACCTTCACCAGGCCGGCGAGGTCGATCTTGTCCGCCGTGTCGGTCGGACGGTGATAGTCGGCGTGCGCCCCGGCGAACAGGTGCACGCCCGGAACGCCCAGGGCCGTGAAGCTTGCCTGGTCGGACGCCTCGGGCGGGGCGGGGACGTTGAGGCTCTCGACACCGGTGACGAAGCTCGCGCCGCGGAAGATGTGCTGCCACTCGGAAGCGGTTGCGGTGCCCAGCACCGACACCGGCCGCGGCCCGAGGCGGCCCACCGTGTCGAGGTTGATCACGCCGATGGCCTGCCGCGCCGGGAACGCCGCCGCCCGCTCGACGTAGTGGCGCGACCCCAGCCTTCCCGCCTCCTCGCCTGAGAAGGCGATGAAGACGATCGATCGCGCCGGCGAGGAGGACGCCAGCAGCCGCGCCAGCTCGAGCATCACCGCCACGCCGCTCGCGTTGTCGTCGGCACCGGGGTGCACCTTCCCCTCGTCTCCCTTGTGGACGTCGGGCCACCCGGCGCCCAGGTGGTCGTAGTGGGCCGACACGACCACCGATTGCCCCTTCCAGTCGGCGCGCGTTCCCGGGATGTAGCCGATCACGTTGGAGGCCGCCGCGCGCGTGCCGCCGGCCGACTTCCATGCAGGGCCGCCGGGCAAAGTGAACTCCTGGAGGTACCCGCCCTCGTCGCCGCCCGGGGCAAGCCCGATGTCCTTGAACCGCTCGGCGATGTAGCGCGCCGCCTCGTCGTGGCCCCCCGTGCCCGGCATCCGTCCGCCGCGCGCGGGATCGGCGAGGAACGCCACGTGCGCCTCGAGCGATCGCTCCGAGAAGGCCGGCGGCAGCTCGATCAGCGGCTTCCGCCGCTCGGGTTCGAGCGCGGCAAGTCTTGCTGAGCCTGCCTCACTCGACCCCCCCGGATCGCGAAGCCGGACCGTCATCGGGGAGTCGGCCGGCGTCCACTGCCCTTTCACGGTGTTGGCCGGCTCGGCGCCCTCGAACGCCAGGTACGAGTACTTCCCGTAGTGCGGGAGCTTGCGCCCCAACCCCGGGAACGCCTCGATCGGATCCACGGCCAGCCACCCCACCGCCTTCTCGGCGGTCGCGGGGTGCCTGGCGACGACCACCAGCGTGTGCGCGGCCAGGGGAATGCGCTGCCCGTCAAGCTCGACGAAGCCGCCGGACTGGCCGAGGCCGGCCGACTCGAGGACGCGACCCGCGAGCGCGTTGCCGCGCCCCGCAATCCAGACGGCGCGGTCGGGCGGCAGCGACGCCACCTCCCGGTCGGTGCGCACCTCCACCTTGTGGCTCGGAGATCCCCAGCCCTCGAAGAGCTCGCGCCACGCGCGCTGCTCGCGCTCGGGGGCGGAGGCGGGCACGATCGCCAGGACGTGCGGCTCGCCGAAGATCTGGCCGATCGACGCCGGGGTCTCGCGAGGGTCGAGCCGCCGGAAGACGTCGAAGTCGGGATCGGCGTGGAGCGCCAGCGGCTCGGATGCCGTTTCGAAGGCGAAGGTCTGCTCGGCCCCTGCCATCCGCACGACGCGCCGCTCGACGCCGCTCGCCGTCCGGATGGCGATGGGGACGTCCACCGCGAAAGCCGGCCCGCCCTGCGTCTGCCGCAGCGTGCCGGCGACGCTCCAGCCAGCGGCCGCGCTCGCCGGCGCGGCAGCGGCCGCGGCCTGGTCCACGCGCATCCGCCGCGCGGTCACCGCCAGCGCGGGCGCTCCGGCCCGCTCGATCCAGTCGCGGAAGAACCTGGCGAGATCGCGGCCGCTCTCCGACTCGAACGTCCGGCGGAGGTCGTCGAAGGACGCCCGCCTTCCCTTGAAGTCGCGGTAGAAGCGCGCGAGCGCCTTCCGGAAGACGTCGTCGCCGACGGATCGGCGCAGCATGTGGAAGGCCATGAGCGTCTTCCCGTATCCGACGGCCTCGGTGGCCGCGCTCTCGCGGGCGCGGAACTCCGTCAATGGAAAGTCGCGGCCATCCCGCACGTAGTTCCGGTACTTCTGCAGCGTCGCGCGGCGGTACTCCGCCCCCGCGCCGCGCTGCTCCTGGATCAGGTGATCGGCCAGGTAGGCCGTCAGCCCCTCGCTCCAGTTCCCGGAGGCGAAGTCGACGAAGACCGAGTTGCCCCACCAGTTGTGCAGGATCTCGTGCGGGTAAGACGAGGCGAGGATGAAGGGGAACCGGATGACCTCGCGGCCGAGCAGCGTGAAGCTCGGCATGCCGTAGCCGGTCTCCCAGAAGTTTTCGACCAGCGCGAACTTGCCGTACGGGTAGGGACCGATCAGCCGGCGGTACATGTCGATGTACTGACCGGTTGCCTCGAGGTACTTCGCGGCGAGGCCCTGGTCGGGCTCGTGCAGGTAGACGAGCGTCTCGACCGGGCCGGCACGATCGCGGAAGACCCGCAGCGGGCCGCCAACCAGGTAGATCTCGTCGGTCGGCCCTGCCGAGTCCCATCGCGCGGTCCCGCCGGCGTCACGCGAGGTGCCGTTCCCCTGCGAGACGGCGTGCCAGCCGTCGGGCTGCGATACCTCCAGCGTGAAGGAAATCAATCCAGGTCCGAACTGCGGATACCAGAACCCGGCGCCCGCGAGATAGACCCCTTCGGCGCCGATGGTGCCGGCGGTCTGCCTGAACCCGCGGGTGTACTGCTCCTTCTCGGGCGACAGGGCAAAGTCGACGGCCCCCTCGTAGGCGAGCGACAGCACGGCGTCGCCCTCCGGGAGGACGGCGCTGTACCGCTTCAGCGGCGGTACGTCCTCGCCCGGACCGGTGTTGAGACCGTGAAAGGGCGAGGTGTCGCCGAGCGGCACCTCGCGCACCGGCGGCTCGCTGCTCGTGATGGAGAGGGCGCCGTTCAGCAGGAACTCGACGCGGCCGGCCGGCGGCCGCCCGGGCAAACGCACCACGTCGGTCGCGCTCAGGCGGTGCCGCGACGGATCGATCGACACGGCGAGGGCGTGAGAGATGGGTCCCGCGTCCTCGACGGCCGGGCCGCGCGCGGCCGCTTCGGGACGTTCAACGCCACGCGGGTCGAGCCACGCGAGAAGGGCGAGCAGGCAAACGGCGGTCACCGGGGCGCATCGCGCGCGCCGGGCATCTACAGTCATCAAATTCTCCAGGTCGAGCAATGGCCCAGGAGAATTGTACGGTACCAGCGGCCGCCGCTTCCTTCTCCGGCGTTTCCTCCGCCTCCTTGACTTCAACAGGCTCCCTCAATACGCTGGCAGACGGTCTACGGCCGGGGACGGGCCGCATGGAAGCGCCGTCTCGGCCAGGTCCCTGCCCGTTTGTAACACTCCTGACCGGCATGCTCGCCCTTGCCCCCTTCGGTCAGGCGTGGTGTGGCACCACGGCACTATTCGCGTCTCTTTCGAGGCCGGCCTGACAGTAAAAGAGGGGGAGCATCAGTGGACAAGAAGGCGTTCAACCCGTTCGAGATGGCCCAGGCGCAGTTCGACAAGGTGGCCGACATCATCAATCTCGATGCGCCCACCCGGGAGCTGCTGCGGAACCCGCTCCGCGAGTACTCATTCGCCATCCCTGTCCGCATGGACGACGGGTCGGTGAAGGTGTTCCGGGGCTTCCGCGTCCAGCACAACGACGCGCGCGGGCCGGCCAAGGGCGGCATCCGCTTCCACCCGCACGAGACGCTCGACACCGTGCGCGCCCTGGCGACGTGGATGACCTGGAAGTGCGCGGTCGTGGACATCCCCCTCGGCGGCGGCAAGGGCGGCGTCATCTGCGACCCCCACAACTTAAGCCAGCGCGAACAGCAGGGCATCTGCCGGGGCTGGGTGCGCCAGCTCGCCAAGAACGTCGGGCCGGTCAACGACGTCCCGGCGCCCGACGTGATGACCAACCCGCAGCACATGCTGTGGATGCTCGACGAGTTCGAGGCGATCCACGGCGGCCGCTACCCGGGCTTCATCACGGGCAAGCCGGTGGGCATGGGCGGATCGCTCGGCCGCACGGAGGCAACCGGCTACGGCGTCATCTACACCGTGCGCGAGGCGCTGAAGGAGCTGGGCATCGAGATCGCCAAGACGACCGCGGCGATGCAGGGCTTCGGGAACGTGTCGCAGTACGCTGTCCGCCTGTTCCGGCAGCTCGGGGGCAAGGTGGTCTGCGTGTCGTCGTGGGACCAGGCCGATCAGACCTCGTACACCTTCAAGAAGACTGCCGGCGTCGATCCCGACGAGCTGATGGGGATCACCGACAGCTTCGGCGGCATCAACAAGGACAAGGCGCGTAAGCTCGGGTACGAGGTGCTGCCCGGCGGCGCCTGGATCGAGCAGGAGGCCGACATCCTCGTCCCGGCGGCCCTCGAGAACCAGGTCACCGCCGAGACGGTGCAGAAAATCCACGGCAAGGTGAGGCTGATTGCCGAGGGCGCCAACGGTCCGACGACCCCCGAGGCCGACAAGGTCATCAAGGACCGGAACATCTTCGTCGTCCCCGACTTCCTCGCCAACGCCGGCGGCGTGACCTGCAGCTACTTCGAGCAGGTGCAGGGAAACATGAACTACTTCTGGGATCGCGACGAGGTGCTCGCGAAGCTCGACTCCAAGATGACCCACGCCTTCAAGGCGGTGAGCGAGCTGGCGCGCAAGCAGCACCTCTACATGCGCGACGCGGCGTACGTGATCTCGGTCAACCGCGTGGCGAAGGCGTGCCGCGATCGGGGCTGGGTCTAGGAAAGAGGCGACAGATAGAGGAAGGGCGGCCTCGCCAGATCGAGGCCGCCTTTTTTTTCGCGCTGCCGGGCCCCGCGGGCTCCCCGCGAGCCGCCGCCGGCGGTCAGCGTTCTGACGCCGGCTGCCTGGCCTCGTATTCCTCGATCGCCTTCTCCTGGCGCAGCACGTAGCCGATCTCGTCCACCCCCTGCAGCAGGCACTCCCGCGCGAACGGGTCGATCGAGAACGGGCACGCGCCGGAAGGCCAGGAGAGCAGCTGCCGCTCGAGGTCCACCTCCAGGCCCACGCCTGGCTGCGACACCGTCAGCGCGAGCACCTGGGCGTGCTCGGGCTCGGGCAGGGCCACCGGCAGCAGGCCGTTCTTCAGCGCGTTCTGCCGGAAGATGTCCGCGAACGAGCCTGCGACCACCGCGCCGAACCCGAAGTCGAGCAGCGCCCACGGCGCGTGCTCGCGCGAGCTGCCGCAGCCGAAGTTGCGGCCCGCCACCAGGATGCGTGCGCCGCGTGCCGCCGGCTCGTCAAGGATGCAGGGGCGCCACCCAGCGAACAGGTGCGCGCCAAGCCCCTCCCTCGTCGTCGTCTTCAGGAACCGGGCGGGGATGATCTGATCGGTGTCGATGTTGTCGCGGGGCAAGGCCACCGCCGGGCCCTCCACACGCACGACGCGCCCGGACGCCCTCCGTCCCCCGCCTCCGCTTGCCTGCGCGCGCGTCATGCGAACCTCCGCGGATCGGCCACCACGCCGGCCACGGCGCAGGCCGCGGCGGTCGCGGGGCTGGCCAGCATCGTCCGGCTTCCGGGACCCTGCCGCCCCTCGAAGTTGCGGTTGCTCGTCGAGATTGCGCGCTGGCCCGGCTTCAGCTCGTCGCCGTTCATCGCGATGCACATCGAGCACCCCGGCTCGCGCCACTCGGCACCCGCGTCGAGGAAGACGCGGTTCAGCCCCTCCGCCTCGGCGGCCGCGCGCACGGCCCTCGAGCCCGGCACCACCAGCATCCGGACGCCGGGATGGACGCGCCGGCCCCGCAGGAGGCGCGCCGCCTCCCGCAGGTCCTCGAGACGGCCGTTGGTGCAGCTCCCCACGAAAACGACGTCGAGCCGCTGGCCGAGAAGCGGCTTCCCCGCCTCGATGGCCATGTACTCGAGCGCGCGGCGCAGGGCCTGCCGGTCTCCTTCGTCGGACACTCCGCCCGGGTCGGGCACGCTGCCGTCAATCGCAACCGCCATCGCCGGGTTCGTGCCGAACGTGATCATCGGCGCGAGCCCATCGGCCGACAGGCTCGCTTCACGGTCGAAGGCCGCGTCCGGGTCGCTCGCCAACTCCCTCCACCGCCGCAGGGCGGCGTCCCACGCGGCCCCCGACGGCGCGAACGGCCGGCCGTGCAGCCAGGCGAACGTGGTGTCGTCGGGCGCGACGAGGCCCGCCCGCGCGCCCGCCTCGATCGACATGTTGCAGAGCGTCATCCGCCCTTCCATCGACAGCGAGCGCACGGCCGCCCCGGCGTACTCGAACACGAAGCCGGTGCCGCCGTTGACCCCCAGCTTCGCAATGATCGCCAGCACGAGGTCCTTGGCCGACACGCCTGGGGCGAGCGCGCCGTCTACGCGGATCCGGCAGGTTCGCGGACGCCGCTGGAGCAGGCACTGGGTGGCCAGCACCATCTCCACCTCGCTCGTCCCGATGCCGAACGCGAGCGCGCCGAACGCGCCGTGCGTGGCGGTGTGGCTGTCGCCGCAGACGATCGTGGTGCCGGGACGCGTCAGGCCCAGCTCGGGCCCCGCCACGTGCACGATCCCCTGCCGCTCGTGGCCGCGGCCGTAGCACGGGATCCCGAATTCGCGGCAGTTGGCCTCGAGCTGGGAGACCTGGCGCGCGGCCACGGGGTCGGCGATCGGGTCGGCCAGCGGCGTGGTAGGGATGGCGTGGTCGGCCACCGCGAAGGTTCGTTCCGGGCGGCGGACGCGCAGGCCCCGGCGGCGCAGCCCCTCGAACGCCTGCGGTGAGGTCACCTCGTGGACGAGATGGAGATCGATGTAAAGGAGTGCCGGCGCCGCCCCGGGCGAGGCAACGAGGTGACGCTCCCAGATCTTGTCGATGATGGTGCGCGGCATGGCGGTCCGATCCGGGCAGGCGGAGGGGGGATCCGCCTGGGTAGGCCTCAGTGAATCCCCTCGCACACCGCTTGCCCGACCTCGCGGGTGGTGGCGGGCGGGCCGGCCGGCCCGAGGTCGGCCGTGACTCGCCCCGAGGCGACGACCTGGTCGATGGCACGCGTGACGGCAGCCGCCTCGCGGTGGAGCCCGAAGCTGTGCTGGAGCAAGGCCGCCGCCGATCCGATGGCGCCGAGCGGGTTGGCGATTCCCTTCCCCGCGAGGTCGGGCGCGGACCCGTGGACCGGCTCGTAGAGTCCACGACGGGCCCGCGCCTCCCCGGGAGCCGCCCCCACCAGCGGCCCGATGGAGGCGGACGCGAGCATGCCGATCGACCCGGCGAGCACGGCCGCCTCATCGCTGAGGATGTCGCCGAACAGGTTCTCGGTGAGGACGACGTCGAACTGCCTCGGGTTCAGCACGAGCTGCATCGCGCAGTTGTCCACGAACATGTGCCCGAGCTCCACGTCGGGGTAGTCGCGGGCGACCTCGGTGACGACGCGCCGCCACAGCTGCGAGGTTTCGAGGACGTTCGACTTGTCCACGCTGGTGACGCGGCGCCGCCGCCCGCGCGCCAGCTCGAAGGCCACGCGCGCCACCCGCTCGATCTCGGCGCGCGTGTAGGTCATCGTGTTGACGCTGCGCTCGTCGCCGCCCGCGCCCTCGATGCCGCGGGGGGTGCCGTAGTAGAGGCCCGAGGTCAACTCGCGCACGAAGACCAGGTCGGTCCCCTCCACCACGGCGTTCTTCAACGGGGAGGCCCCCACGAGCGAGGGCCACGAGCGCGACGGCCGCAGGTTGGCGAACACGCCGAGACGGCGCCGCAGGTCGAGCAGGCCGCGCTCGGGGCGCCGCTCGGGCGGGAGGTGGTCGAAACGCGGCAGGCCCACCGCGCCGAGCAGCGTGGCCGGGGCCTCCTCGGCCGCGCGCGCGGTCGCCTCGGGCAGCGGCACCCCCTCGGCCTCGATCGCCGCGCCGCCGATCGCCGCGCACGAGGTTTCCAGCTGGTGGCCGAACACGGCGGCGGCGCGCTCGAGCACCGCCACCGCCTCGGATGTCACCTCGGGCCCGACGCCGTCACCCGGGAGCACGAGGACGCGGAGGAGCACCTCAGAAGCCCCGTCCCGCGCGGGCGGTGGCCGCCGGCCAGGGGAACACGACGCCGGGGCCGGCGTTCGCGGGCGGGGCCGCTTCGACCTCCCGGCCCGTCTCGATCCGGGCCAGGCGGGCGATCTCCTCGTCGGTGACCCCCTTCTTCCGATCGGCAAGCGCGATGAAGCGGCGGTAGACCGCGTCGAGGGCGGCGGCGTCGAGGGCGAAGCCGAGGTCCTGGCAGCGCTTGCGCAGCGCGTGGCGCCCGCTGTGCTTTCCCAGCACGAGCCGGCTCTCGGGCACGCCGACCGACGCGGGGTCCATGATCTCGTAGGTCGTCCGCTCCTTGAGGACGCCGTCCTGGTGGATGCCGGCCTCGTGGGCGAAGGCGTTGCGGCCGACGATCGCCTTGTTCGGCTGGGGCCCGAAGGCGATGAGGCTGCTCAGCAGGCGGCTGGCCGGGTACAGGCGCGGCGTGTCGACGTTGGTGTCGAAGGGCATGCGGTCGGCCCGCACGCGCAGCACCATCACGATCTCCTCGAGCGCGCAGTTGCCGGCCCGCTCGCCGATGCCGTTGATCGTGCACTCCACCTGCCGCGCGCCCGCCTGCACGGCCGCGAGCGAGTTGGCCACCGCCAGCCCGAGGTCGTTGTGGCAGTGCACGCTCACCGTGGCCGCCCCGCCCACCTCGGTGACCACGCGCGCCACGATGCGGGAGAACTCGTCGGGCACGCAGTAGCCGACCGTGTCGGGGACGTTGACGGTGCGCGCGCCGGCGGCGACGACCTCGGCGGCGACCGCGCACAGGTAGTCGACCTCGCTCCGCGTCGCGTCCTCGGCGGAGAACTCCACCTCGTCGACGTGGCGGCGCGCGAGCCGGACCGCCTCGGCCGCCTCGTGGAGCACCTGCTCGCGGGGCTTGCGCAGCTTGTGGCGGAGGTGGATGTCGCTGGTGGCGATGAAGGTGTGGATCACGGGGCGGTCGGCCCCCTCGAGGGCGGCGGCGGCCCGCGCGATGTCGGCGGCGCAGGCCCGCGCCAGGGCGGCCACCTTCACGCCGCGGACCGTGCGCGCCACCTCGCGGACGGCCTCGAAATCCCCCTCCGACGCGATCGGGAAGCCGGCCTCGATCACGTCCACGCCGAGGTCGGCGAGGGCGGCCGCCATGCGCACCTTCTCGGGCACGGTCATGCTGCAGCCGGGCGACTGCTCGCCGTCGCGCAGGGTGGTGTCGAAGATGGTCACGCGGTCGGGCATCGGGTCTCCTCCGTCGACCCGTCACTATCCGCCCGCACCCTCGATTTGGCAAATTTATAGTTCTGTGATGATCTATAACCTCGTCGGCCGCCTATAAGCGGCGCTTATGCACCCGGCGGCGCGCCGGCCGGCGCGGGGCGGGCCCTCCCGCCGCGCCTTCCGCCCGCCGCCCTTCTCGCGGGGTGGGCCATGGAGTGGTATTCGCTGCAGGTGTTCCGCGCGGTGGCGACCGAGCGCAGCTTCTCGCGCGCGGCCGCCAAGCTGTACCGCACGCAGCCGGCCGTGTCGCTCGCCGTGCAGCGGCTCGAGGAGGAGCTGGGCGAGAAGCTCATCGACCGCTCCGGCAAGGGCCTCGTCCTCACCGACGCGGGCCAGGTGGTGCTCGATCACGCCCGGCGCTTCGACAACCTGCGGACCTCCATGGAAACCGCCCTCCGCGAGCTGCGCGACAACGCGGCGGGCCGCCTGGCCATCGGGGCGAACGAGTCCACCGCCCTCTACCTGCTGCCCCACGTCACCGCGTACCGCAAGCTCTACCCGCACGTCACGGTGCAGGTGCGCCGAAGCCTGTCGAGCCGCCTGCCGTCCCAGCTGGTGGACGGAGACATCGAGCTGGGCGTCATCAGCTACGACCCCCACGACCCCCGCCTCGCCTCCACCGTCATCTTCCGGGATCACCTCGCCTTCATCGTGTCGCCGCGCCACCGCCTGGCCGCGCGGCGCAGCGTCTCGATCCGCGAGCTGGGCATGGAGAACTTCATCGCGCACAACGTCATCTCGCCGTACCGCGCCCTCGTCCTCGAGGCCTTCCAGCGCCACAAGGTGCCCCTCCACATGGACGTCGAGATGCCGACGATCGAGACGATCCGCAAGCTCGTCCAGGCGGGCGAGGGGGTGGCGTTCCTGCCCAGGATGTGCGTCGACGCGGAGATCGAGCGGCGGGCGCTGTGCGAGGTGCCGGTCCGGGAGCTGAAGCTCACGCGGCAGGTGCGCGTGGTCTACCCCGCCCGGCGGGCGCTGAGCCACGCCTCGCGCGCGTTCCTCGCGCTCGTCAAGGCGTAGTATTGGTACTCTTCTACCATGCCCGACATCCTCGAGCAGCTCCAGGAGCGCGCCAAGGAACTGCGCGCGCTGTACCGTGTCCACGAGGCGATCCGGCGCGAGGGCGCCTCGCTCGACGAGGTGTGCCGCGAGGTCGCCCGGGTCCTGCCGGAGGGATGGCAGTACCCGAGCGTCGCCTGGTGCCGGGTCGCCCTCGAGGGGACCGTGCACGAGCCGCCGGGCGCCGTCGAGAGCCCCTGGGGGCAGCGCGCCGAGATCCTCGTCCGCGGCGAGCGGGCCGGCTCGGTGGAGGTCTACTACACGCGTCAAATGCCGTCTGCAGACGAGGGGCCGTTCCTCAGGGAGGAGCGGAAGCTGCTCGAGGCGGTGGCCGACCGGCTGGCCCGCTTCGCGGAGCGGAGGCGGGCGGGCTCGGCTCCCGCCGCGTCGCCCCGCGGCGACGACCTGACCGAGGAGCGGGAGTGGTGGCTGATCGTCGAGTTCCTCCGGAGCACCGACCAGCACCTGCTCGTGCGCCTGGCGCGCCGGCTGCTCAACCACCTCTGCTGGAGCGGCATCGCCGAGGCGCAGGACCTGCTCCAGCGGTTCGCGGCCGACACCGTCGCGACGGGGCAGCCGGAAGCCGGGCTCGAGGACAACATCCCGAAGCGCCGGAAGAGCCTCGGCGAGCTGCTCGACCTGACCGACGCCACCTTCGAGATCGCCGCCTCCCACCTCGGCGAGCGCGAGATCGTCTCGTGCATCGAGAACTGGATCAAGGACGACCGCTCGGGCTTCCTGGTGGAGGCGCTCGAGAACCAGTGCACCTCGCTCAGCGACATCGGCAGCGCGCTCGAGCGCTACCACCAGCTGGCGCTGCGCGACGGCGAGCTGTCGCGCGCGGTGCAGATCGGGCTGCGGGTGTCGCTCGCGCGGCGCTTCTTCACCGACGACCTCGAGTTCCTCAACACCGCCAAGAACTACATCGGGATCGCCGACTTCTACGAGCTGATCCACCACATCATCAGCCCGCCGGCCAGCCACGGGAAGCTGGGGGGGAAGAGCTCGGGGATGCTGCTCGCCTCGCAGATCCTCCGCAAGGCGGCCGACGACGAGCTGGTGAGCGACGTCAAGGTGCCGAAGACCTGGTACATCGCCTCGGACGGCCTCCAGAGCTTCGCCGAGCACAACCAGCTGGAGGACGTCTACAACCGGAAGTACCTCGAGATCGACCAGGTCCGGCGCGAGTACCCGCACATCGTCCAGGTCTTCAAGAACTCCAGCTTCGCGCCCGACATCCTCGCCGGGCTGTCGAAGGCGCTCGACGACCTCGAGGGCCGCCCGCTCATCGTCCGCAGCTCCAGCCTGCTCGAGGACCGGATGGGGTCGGCCTTCTCGGGGAAGTACAAGAGCCTCTTCCTCGCCAACGTCGGCACCAAGGCGGAGCGGCTCGGCGCGCTGACCGACGCGATTGCCGAGGTGTACGCCTCGCTGTTCGGCCCCGACCCGATCGAGTACCGGGCCGAGCGCAATCTCCTCGACCTCCACGAGGAGATGGGCGTGATGATCCAGGAGGTGGTCGGCTCGCGCGTGGGCCCCTACTACATGCCGGCGTTCGCGGGAGTCGCCTTCAGCCACAACGAGTTCCGGTGGTCGCCCCGCATCCGTCGCGAGGACGGTCTCGTGCGCCTGGTGCCGGGTCTCGGCACCCGCGCGGTCGACCGCGTGAGCGACGACTACCCGGTGCTGGTGGCGCCCGGCCAGTCGGGGCTCCGCGTCAACGTCACCAGGGAGGAGATCCTTCGCTACCAGCCGCGGCGCGCCGACGTGATCAACCTCGAGACGCGGCGGTTCGAGACGGTGGACATCCCCGATCTCCTCCGGGCGCATGCCCGCGACTACCCCGGGTTGGCGCTGGTCGCCTCGGTGCTCGACCCGGACGGGATGATCCGGCCTCTCGGCTTCCTCGACGACCCCGCGCGCGCGAACCTCGTGGTCACCTTCGAGGGGCTGATTGGCGGCACCCCCTTCATGCCGCGCATGCGCGCGATCCTCGCGAGGCTGCGCGAGAAGATGGGCGTGCCGGTGGACATCGAGTTCGCCTGCGACGGGCGGGACTTCTACCTGCTGCAGTGCCGGCCCCAGAGCTTCTCACTCGACTCGACCGCCGCGGCGCTACCGCGTGACGTCTCGCCCGAGCATCTCCTGTTCGACGCCAACCGGTACGTCTCGAACGGCCGCGTCCCCGACATCACGCACATCGTCTACGTCGATCCGGCCGCCTACGACCGGCTCGCCCGCCTCGACGACCTCAGGGACGTGGGGCGCGCGGTCGGGCGGCTGAACAAGCTGCTCCCGCGCCGGCAGTTCGTCCTGATGGGGCCGGGGCGCTGGGGCAGCCGCGGAGACATCAAGCTCGGGGTCAGCGTCACCTACTCCGACATCAACAACGCCGCCGTGCTGATCGAGATCGCCGCCCGCCGGGGCGGCTCGGTGCCCGACCTCTCGTTCGGGACGCACTTCTTCCAGGACCTCGTCGAGGCCGGCATCCGCTACCTGCCGCTCTTCCCCGACGAGGCCGGACAGGCGCTGAACGAGGGGTTCCTGCGGGGCGCCCGGAACGCCCTCGCCGAAGTGCTGCCCGAGTTCCGCCACCTCGCCCACGTCGTGCACGTCGTGGACGTCGCGCAGGCCACCGGCGGCCTGGTGCTGCGGGTGCTGATGAACGCCGACCAGGAGCGCGCGATGGGCGTGTTCGGCCCCCCCGCCTTCGCGCAGGCGCCGCCGGCGCCCCTCGAGCGCCGCCCCGCGACGCCGTCGCTGGTCACCGACGACCACTGGCGCTGGCGGCTGCGCATGGCCGAGCGGATCGCCGAACAGGCCGACGCCGAGCGGTTCGGCATCCGCGGGATGTACGTGTTCGGGAGCACGAAGAACGCCACGGCGGGGCCCGAGAGCGACATCAACCTGATCGTGCACGTCACCGACGGCGCGCCGGGCCGGCGCGAGCTCGAGGCC
>DAOPQX010000057.1:0-14167 GCA_035348395.1 Vicinamibacterales bacterium
CGCTCGGCGGCGGTGGCCGCCTGCTCCAGCAGGTCGGCCAGCAGCGCGCGGCGCGCCTCGAGGTCGTCCTGGAGGTGCGAACCCTCGCGTGCGCGCATCTCGTTCAGCGCCGCGAGGGCTTCCTCGACCGCCGCCTCGGCGAGCGTGCCGGCGTCAACGCCCTCGACGTCCTCCTTCGCCGCCTCGCGGATGACCAGCGCCTGCGGCAGGCGCAGCAGGTCGCCCGGCGTCAGCGCGCCGTCCACCAGCCCCTCTTCGCGGGCGCGCTCCAACGCCCCGGTAAGGCGGCGAACGAACGGCTCGTTCAACTCGACCTCGGGGGGCGGCGCCTGCCGCAGCTGCACCGACACGCTCAGTTCGACGCGCCCGCGTGCCACCTGCCGCTGGACCGCGGCACGCAGGCGCCCCTCGATCGGGGCGAGGCCCGGCGGAAGCCTCAGCTGCAGGTCCAGGTAGCGGTGGTTCACCGCCCGGATGGTCACACCCACCGCCGCGCTCTCGTCCTCGCGCGCCGCCGACGCAAAACCGGTCATCGATCGAATCATGTGGTGCTCACGATGGGGCCTTGAGCCTTGAGCCCTGAGCCCTGAGCCTGTCCGTTCAGCCCTCGCCCCAGGGCAGGCCGAGCGTCTCCCGGTGCAGCGCGCCGGCTTCCGGCCCGCCGCGCCGCCCGGCGGCCATCTGCATGGCATACAGTCTGGCATACGCGCCGCGAGGCCGCGCCAGCAGTTCCTCGTGCCGCCCCGTCTCCACCACCCGCCCGCGATCGAGCACCACGATCAGGTCGGCCCGCTGCACGGTCGAGAGCCGGTGCGCGATGACGATCGCCGTGCGGTTCGCCATCAGGTTCGCCAGCGCCTCCTGCACCAGCTGCTCCGACTCGGAGTCGAGCGACGAGGTCGCCTCGTCCAGGATCAGGATCGGCGAGTTCCGCAGCAGCGCCCGGGCAATCGCGATCCGCTGGCGCTGGCCGCCCGAGAGCCTCTGGCCGCGTTCACCAATCACCGTCTGGTAGCCGCGCGGCATCGCCCGGATGAACTCGTGAGCGTACGCCGCCCTCGCGGCCGCCTCGATCTCCGCGTCGGTCGCCCCGGCCGACCCGTAGGCGATGTTCCTGGCGATCGTGTCGTCGAAGAGGATCGTCTCCTGGGTCACCATCCCGATCTGCCCGCGCAGCGACGCCAGCGTCACGTCGCGGATGTCGACCCCGTCGATGAGGATGGCGCCCGAGGTGACGTCGTGGAACCGCGGCAGCAGGTTCACCAGCGTCGTCTTCCCCGCGCCGCTGCGCCCCACGATCGCCACCTTCTCCCCGGCCGCGACCGAGAGCGAGACGCCGCGCAGGATCGGGTGGCGCCGATCGTCCTCGTACCCGAAGCCCACGTCCCGGAACTCGATTCCGCGCGAGAGCGGCGCCAGCGGGCGGGCGCCCGGCCGGTCGAGGATCTCGTTGTGGGTGTCGAGCAGCTCGAAGATCCGCTCCGACGCGGCGATGGTCTGCTGCAGCGTCGCGTTCACCCGGCTCAGCTTCTTTGCCGGCGCGTACATCAGCATCAGCGCCGCCATGAAGGTGGTGAACTCCCCCACCGTCATCTCGCGGCTGCCGTACCACAGCGCCGCCACGATCCCCAGCGCCCCGAGCAGCTCCATCACCGGCGGCAGGCTGGACAGCACCGCCGTGACCTTCATGTTCGCCCGGTACACCCGGTCGGCCGCCCCCGCGAACCGGCGCTGCTCCTCGCGCTCGGTGCCGAACGCCTTGACGATCCGGTGCCCCGTGAACGTCTCCGCGCTCAGGTGCGACAGCCGCTCCAGCTCCTCCTGGCTGCGCCTCGTGGTCCGCCTCGCCCGCTGTCCCAGCCGCACCAGCGGGTAGACGACCAGCGGCGCGCCGGTCAGGAAGACGATCGCCAGCCTCGCCTCCAGGTAGAACAGCAGCGCCACGTACCCGACGAGCGCCAGCGACTCGCGCACCAGGTCGCCCAGCGTCTCGGACACCGCCTGCTGGATCATCGAGACGTCGTTGGTCAGCCGCGACATCAGCTGCCCGGTGGTCCGTCGGGCGAAGAAGGACGCCGACTGCCCGATGATGTGGCCGTAGAGCGCCTGCCGCACGTCGCGGACCACGCGCTGGCCGACGTCGGCCATCAGGTAGGTCGAGAAGTAGCTGCCCAGCCCCTTCAGCAGGTAGAAGCCCACGATGGCCGAGGACACCACCCCCACGTTCGCCTGCCGCTCGAGCACGTCGTCGAAGACCCACTTGATGAGCGCGGCCAGGCAGGCCGAGGCCGCCGCGTAGAGGACCATCCAGGCGAAGGCCGCCAGGAGGCGTCCGCGGTAGGGGGCGGCGAAGCGCAGGAGTCGTCGAAGGGCGTTCAATCTGTGAACCGGTATCGCAGGAGAACCCAGAGGGCCACCAGCCCGTCGCGCCAGGTGATCTTCTTGCCCTGCTCGTAGCCCCGCCCGTCGTAGGTGATCGGGATCTCGTAGACCCGGTAACCCCGCTTGAAGATCTTCGCGGTCATCTCGGGCTCGATGCCGAACCCGTTCGACTTCAGATCGAGACCCCGCGCGATCTCCGCGCGCATCACCTTGTAGCAGGTCTCCATGTCGGTCAGCATCGTGTTGTACAGCACGTTGGTCAGCAGCGTCACGATGCGGTTGCCGAGGTAGTGCGAGAACATGAACACCCGGTGGCGCCCGAGGAACCGCGAGCCGTAGACCACGTCGGCGCGCCCCGAGCAGATCAGCTCGACCAGCTGCGGGTACTCCTCGGGCGAGTACTCGAGGTCGGCATCCTGGATCACCACCAGGTCGCCGGTCACTTCCGAGAAGCCGCGGCGCAGCGCCGCGCCCTTGCCCTGGTTGCGCTCTTGGAGCAGCAGCTGGAAGCCCAGCTCGGCCTGCAGCCGGCCGAGGATCTCGCGCGTCCCGTCGGTGGACCCGTCGTCCACGACGATCAGCTCGGTCCTGAGCGGTACGGCGTGGACCCGCCGGATGATCTCCTCGACCGTGTCACGCTCGTTGTAGACGGGCATCACGACCGACAGCAGGGGATCGACCAGGCCACCCTTCAGCCCCGCCGCGGGCGCCGTCGCGGCCACGACCTCCGTCTTCATGCGCGGACCTCTCGGTACCCGTTCGGGTGTGCCTCGAGCCAGGCCCACGCCGTGCGGACGATCGTGTCCAGTTCCTCGTAGCGCGGCTTCCACCCCAATTCGGCCTTGATGCGCGCGCTCGACGCGTAGAGTACGGCCGGGTCGCCCGGGCGCCGCGGCCCCAGGGCGTACGGGACGGGCCGCCCCGTCACCCGCTCGACCGCCGCGATCACCTCGCGAACCGAGTACGGCCGGCCGTTGCCCAGATTGTAGACGGTCGAGGGGCTTCCCGCCTCGAGGCCGTCGAGAGCGAGCAGGTGCGCCTGCGCCAGGTCTGTGACGTGAACGTAGTCGCGCAG
The DNA here is from genome assembly GCA_035348395.1 of Vicinamibacterales bacterium. Lineage (GTDB taxonomy): Bacteria > Acidobacteriota > Vicinamibacteria > Vicinamibacterales > Fen-181 > JARKSS01. Next base: position 3,458 of record DAOPQX010000057.1, read on the forward strand.
GCAGGTGCCGTCGGGCGTCGGGTAGTCGCTCCCGAAGACCTGAAGGGGCGTGCCCCCCGTTGCCGCGCGCAGCGCGAGCGGGATCAGGTGGCGCTCGGGGTGATGGTCCTCCCCGAGCGTCCCGGCCGGGTCGGCACCGGCGGCGTTGAAGTAGCGAAGGCAGACCGAGCGGATGCCGTAGGCGCGTTCGTAGTGCGGGAGCGCCCGCTCGACGACGAGCTTGGTCTCGCCATAGGGGTTGATCGGGCGCGCCGGGTGGTGCTCGTCGATCGGCACCTGCTCGGGCTCGCCGAAGACGGCGGCCGTCGAGGAGAAGATGAACACCCTCACCTTCTCGCGGGCCATCGCCTCGAGCACGGCGAGCGTCCCGCCGACGTTGTTGCGATAGTAGCCAGCCGGCTCGGCCACCGACTCGCCCACCGCCGTCCAGGCGGCGAAGTGCATCACTGCGGTGACGCCGCGGGTTGCGATCGCCTCGCGCAGCCTCGAGAGGTCGCCCGTGTCGCCCTCGACGAGATCCACCCCGGGCACCGCCGCACGATGGCCCTCGCTCAGATCGTCGTAGACCACCACGCGGCGGCCCGCCTCGCAAAGCGCCTTCACGGCGTGGCTGCCGATGTAGCCCGCCCCGCCGGTCACCAGGACGGCACTGCCCCTAGCGCCCGACGCCGTAGTACGTGAAGCCATGGGCCCTCATCCGCTCCGGTCGATAGAGATTGCGGCCGTCGAAGACGACCGGCGCCCGCATGAGCTTCCGCATCTTGGACAGGTCGGGCTCCCTGAACTCGTTCCACTCGGTGACCAGCCCGAGCGCGTCGGCCCCCACGAGGGCGTCGTAGCTGCGCGCACAGAACTTCACCCGGCTGGCAAGAGCCGCCTTGGCGGTGCTCGAGGCTGCCGGGTCGTACACCTGGACACGTGCCCCCGCCGCGAGCAGCCGCTCGACCAGCGCCAGGGCCGGGGCCTCGCGCACGTCCCCGGTCCCGGGCTTGAAGGCAAGCCCCCAGACCGCGATGACACGACCCTCGAGCGACCCGAAGTGGCGCTGCATCCGGCACGCCAGCCACTCTTTCTGCTCGGCGTTCACCCGCTCGGCCGCTTCGAGCGCGCGGAAGCCGTACCCGAGGCCTGCCGCCAGCGCCATCAGGGTCCGCACGTCCCCCGCCAGGTTCGCCCCGCCGTAGCCGGCGCCGGCGAACAGGCAGGCCGGGCCGATGCGGTGGTCGGCGCCAACCGCGCGGCGCACCTGCTCCACGTCGGCGCCCGCAAGCTCGGCCACCCGCGCCACCTCGTTCATCAACGAGATGCGCGCGGCCAGCAGCGCGCTGGCCGCCAGCTTCGACAGCTCGGCGCTGGCACAGTCCATCACGAGGACCGGCGCGCCGGTGCGGGTGAAGGGCGAGTAGAGGTCCACCAGCAGCTGCGTGGCCCGCGGATCCTCGGCGCCGATCACCACGCGGTCGGGCTCGAGGAAGTCGCGGACCGCGGTGCCCTGCCGGAGGAACGCCGGGCTGCTGACCACGCTGAAGGGGTGCGTGGTCTCGCGCCGCACGACCTCGCGGGCCTTCGCCGCCGTGCCCACCGGGACAGCGCTCGCGATGGCCAGCACCTTGTAGCCGTTCATCGCCTGCGCCACCTCGCGCGCGGCGTCGAGAACGCCTTGCGCGGCGGCCTCGCCGTCGACGGAGGATGCGGCCTCGACGGCGATGAAGACGATCGACGAGTGGCGGGCCGCCGTAGCAACCTGGCTCGTGAAAACCAGCCGCTTCTCGGCGCGGTTCCGCCGCACGATCTCCTCGAGGCCCGGCTCGACGAACGGGATGGCCCCGCGCCGCAGCAGGCGCAGCCTCGCCGGGTCGCGGTCCACGGCGACCACGTCGTTGCCGTTCTCCGCGAAGCAGGCGGCGGCAACCAGCCCCACGTACCCGGCCCCGATGACGGACAGCTTCATGCGCGTCGGCTCCCGGCGGGAGACCACTCAAAGAGCCCGAAAGTAGCACAACCGGGATAATCGAGTCAAGCTACTGATACGCAAGCACTTATAAGGATCGGCGGGTTTGGTGATCGAGCCGCGCCGGCCCTTTTCCCGATCCTGAATCCCGATTCCTGCTCTTGCCACCGCCACCTCTGCCAAGGTAGGTTCCCACCGTGCGGCTGCTGCTCGACTATCGTCCCGCCTTGCGGGAACGCACCGGGGTCGGCGAGTACGTCCACCAGTTGGCGCGGGCACTGGTCCAGCTGTCGGAGGACGGGGCCGCTGAAGGCGGGCTGACGGTCGAGCTGTTCACCAGCTCGTGGAAGGATCGGCCAGATCCTGCCGCTGTTGCCGAGCTGGGACCGGTCCGGGTCGTCGATCGCCGCGTGCCGGTTCGAACGCTGAACTGGGCATGGCACCGCCTGCGGTGGCCGCCGGCCGAGCTGCTCGCGGGGGGGCGCTACGATGTCGTCCATTCGCCGCACCCGTTGCTGCTGCCCTCGCGCCGCGCCGCGCGCGTGATCACGATCCACGACCTCGATTTCCTGCTGCACCCCGAGCGGACGCGGGAGGAGATCCGCCGCGACTACCCCGCCTTCGTGCGTCGCGCCGCGCATACGGCCGAGCTGGTCATCGTTCCGTCGGCCCACGTGGGGCGGGTCGCGGCCGGGCTGCTGGAGCTGGACGCCTCGGTGGTGTGCGTGTGCCCGCAGGGAGGGCCGGGGTGGGAGCCGGACCCGGCGCAGGCCAGGGGCAACCCCGGGGGCCGCTATATCCTCTTCCTCGGCACGCTCGAGCCCCGAAAGAACGTGCAGGGGCTGCTCGATGCCTACGCGGCGCTCGTCACGCGGTGGCCCCAGGCGCCGCCGCTGGTGCTGGCCGGCCACGGCACGCCCGAGGCCGAGCGCTGGCTCGAGGCCACGCTGCGTCCACCGCTCGCCGGGCACGTCGAGTGCCGGGGGTACGTGCCCAGCCACGAGCGGCGGGCTCTCTACGAGGGGGCGCGGTTACTGGTGCTTCCCTCGTTCGACGAGGGGTTCGGCCTGCCCGTCATCGAGGCGATGAGTGCCGGTATCCCGGTCGTGGCCTCCGATCGCGGCGCGCTGCCCGAGGTGTGCGGTGGGGCCGCCTTGCTGGTAGACCCCGACGATCGCGGTTCGATTTGCGCGGGCATCGAGCGGGTGCTGCGCGAGGCGGGGCTGGCCGGGCGGCTGGCCGAACGCGGCCTGGCGCGCGCGCGGGATTTCAGCTGGCGCCGTACGGCCGAGCTGACCTTCGAGGCCTACCGCAGGGCGCTGGTCCGGCGTGCCAGGGGAGCCGCCTGATGCGGGTCGCGATCGACGGGCGGGAACTGTGCGGACGCCCGACGGGCGTGGGCCGCTTCCTGTCCCACCTGCTCGCGGCGTGGGCAAAGCTGCCCGAGGCGCGCGAGCACGAATACCTCCTCTACGTTCCGGAGGTCCCCCTCCGCCTGCCGCCTGATCTTCGGGTTCACACCCGCGTGCTCCCCGGCGCAAGCGGCACCTGGTGGGAGCAGGTCCGGCTGGCCTCGGCCGTGCGGCGCGATTGCCCCGACGTTCTCTTCTGTCCCGCCTACACGTCGCCGCTCGCCGCGGGCGTGCCGGTGGTCGTCGCGCTGCACGACGTGTCGTTCCTGGCACACCCCGAGTGGTTCCCGGCGGGCAGCGGGTTGCGGCGGCGGCTGCTGGCCAGGCTGTCCGCGCGGCGGGCGGTGTCGGTCTTCACGATCTCCGAGTTCTCGCGGGGCGAGATTGCCTTCCGCCTGCGCGTCGCCCGCGAGCGGGTGCGGGTCGTTCCGCTGGCGCCGGGAGGGCCGCCCGCGGCTCCTGGCCTGTTGCGCGAGCCGCTCGTGCTCTACGTCGGGTCGATCTTCAACCGCCGCCACCTGCCCGAACTGATCGCGGCGTGCGGGAAGCTGGCGCTCGGGCACCCCGAGGTCCGTCTCGAGGTGGTTGGCGAGGACCGGACCTACCCATCGCAGGACCTCGGGGCGGCGGCCGCGGCGAGCGGGATGGAGGGACGCCTCTCGCTGCGCTCGTACGTGCCGGACGAGGAGCTGGCCGTGCTGTACGGAAAGGCCTCCGTCTTCGCGTTCCTCTCCGACTACGAAGGGTTCGGCCTGACGCCGCTGGAGGCGATCGCGGCGGGCGTGCCGGCGGTGCTTGCCGAGACCGCGGTGGCCCGCGAGGTTTGCGGCGACGCGGCGCTCTACGTGCCCACGGGCGACGTGGGGGCGATCGCGGCCGCCCTGGAGTCTGCGCTCTTCGATCCGGCAACGCGGCGGCGGCTGCTTGCCGCGGGCCCGGCCACCCTCTCGCGGTACTCGTGGGACCGCGTGGGACGCGACACGCTGGCGGTGCTGCTCGACGCGGCCCGGAGGCGCGCCTGAGATGCAGGCCGACCTGGCGATCGTCATCGTCAGCTACAACGCGCGGCGCGACCTCGAGCGCGCGCTCTCGTCGCTCGCGGTTGCCCCGCCTCGGATCGCGCACGAAATCGTCGTGGTGGACAACGCCTCGTCGGACGGGAGCACCGCGATGGTGCGCGAGCGCTTTCCCGAGGTGCGGGTGATCGAAGCGGGCGGCAACATCGGGTTCGCCCGGGCGAACAACCTCGGAATCCGCGCGACCAGCGGCGACCTGATCCTGCTCCTCAACAGCGACACGGTCGTCCCGCCCGGGGCGGTGGACGCCCTGGTGGCCGACCTGCTGGCGCACCCCGAGGTGGCGGTGGCGGGGCCGCGGCTGGTGGACGGCTCGGGGCGCGCCGAGTGGTCGTTCGGGGAGATGATGACACCGTGGGCCGAGCTGCGCCGCAAGCTGGCGGGCCGACTGTACGACGCGCGCTTCCCGCTCGTGACTCGCCTGGTCGAGCGGCGCCTGGCGGCGGCCCAGGCGGTGGACTGGGTGAGCGGGGCCTGCCTTCTCGTGCATCGCGCCGACGCCGACGCGGTGGGACTGCTGGACGAGCGGTTCTTCCTCTACACCGAGGACGTGGACTTCTGCGCCAGCATCCGGGCGCAGGGGCGGCAGGTGCGGTACACGCCGGCGGCGCAGGTCGTCCACCTTCGGGGGCGGTCGCGCTCGCACGATCCGCGCGGCGCGTCGGCCCACTATCGCCGGAGCCAGCTGGCCTTCTACGCCAAGCACCACCCCGCCTGGCACCGGGTCCTGAGAGCCTACCTCCGGCTGAAGGGCCAACTGCCGAAGGACAGCTGACGGCTGACAGCGGACAGCTGACAGCGTTACTCCCTCCTGCACCCGCCTTCGCCAAGTGCTCGCTACGCGAGCGGCTTCGGCGGGCAAGCCCTCTGCACCTCCTGCACCTCCCGTTATACTGTCAGCCGTGCGGATCGCGATCGACGCCCGCAAGTACCTCGATTTCGGCATCGGCACCTACATCAGGAACATCGTGCGCGAGCTGGCACGAATCGATGGGGAGACCGAGTACGTCCTGCTGTGCCGCGAGGCCGACCGCGAGGCGATCGCCACCCTTCTGCCGAAGAACTTCCGCCCGGTCGTCGAACCGGCGCCCCCCTACTCGGTTGCCGAGCAGGTGCGGGTGCCAATCGCGCTGCGGCGCGAACGGGTCGACCTCTTCCACGCGCCGCACTACGTGCTGCCGCCGCTGATCCACTGCCGGTCGGTGGTGACGATTCACGACATCATCCACCTGCTGTTTCCGCAGTACCTCCCGGGGCGGCTGGCGCACCTCTACGCACGGGCGTCGCTGTGGGGGGCGGCGCGGCGGTCGGACCGGATCCTGACGGTGTCGGAGACCTCGAAGCTCGACATCCTGCGGCGCTTCCGGGTGCCGGCCGACAAGATCACGGTCGTCTACAACGCGATTGACGTCCGGCTCCTCGCCGAGCCGAGCCCTGAAGAGTTCGCGCGGGTGCGGGAGCGCTATCAGCTCAACCACCCGTTCGCGCTGTACGTCGGGAACATCAAGCCGCACAAGAACCTCGAGCGCCTGATCGAGGCGTTCGATCGCCTGCGGCGCGAGCCGGGATTCGAGGCGCTGCGGCTCCTGATCATCGGCGACCAGATCTCGAAGTACCAGTCGCTGCGGCGCGCCGTCCACCGGCACAAGCTGCACAAGCAGGTGCGGTTCTTCGGGTTCGTGCCGCTCGAGACGCTGGCCGTGCTCTACCGTCTCGCCAGCGTCTTCGTGTTCCCGTCGCTCTACGAGGGGTTCGGCCTGCCGCCGGTCGAAGCGATGGCGTGCGGCCTGCCGGTCGTCACCTCGAACATCTCGTCGCTGCCCGAGGTGGTGGGCGATGGGGCAATCCTGGTGGACCCCTACAGCCCCGACTCGATTGCCGAGGGGATGCGGGCCGCGCTGACCGACGAGGAACTGCGGGCGACGCTGCGCGAGCGGGGCCTGGCGCGGGCGCGGGAGTTCTCGTGGGAGCAGTCGGTCCGGCGCATCCGCGAGGTGTACGACGAGGTGATGGCGCAGCCCTATGAGCCGTGATCGCCGGCGCGGCTTGCCGCGCATCGCGCTCGTCCACGACTGGCTGACCGGGATGCGGGGAGGCGAGAAGGTCCTCGAGGCACTCTGCGAGCTGTACCCCGAGGCACCGGTCTTCACGATGGTGCACGTGCCGGGGACCGAGTCGAGGACGATCGCACGCCACCACCCGCGCGGTGCCTGGCTGTCTCGGCTGCCCGGCGTGGGGCGCTACTACCGGCACCTGCTGCCCCTCTTCCCCCTTGCCGCCGAGACGTTCGACCTCGACGAGTTCGATCTCGTGATCAGCAGCAGCCACTGCGCGGTGAAGTCGATCGTGCGCCCGGGCCGGGCCCGGCACCTGAGCTACTGCCACACGCCAATGCGGTACGTGTGGGACCAGCGCGACGCGTACTTCGGGCCCGAGCGACTCGGCAGGGCGGGATCGCGGGCCCTCAGGCCGGTGCTCGCCTGGCTGGCCCGGTGGGACGCCGCGACGGCGGGGCGGGTTGACCGCTATCTTGCGAATTCACAGCACGTTGCGCGCCGGATCCACCGATACTATAATCGCCGGGCGGAGGTGGTCGCACCCCCGGTCGACACCGGGTTCTTCCACCCGGACGGGCGCTTGCCGGGCGACTTCGCCCTCGCCGTCTCCGCGCTGGCCCCGTACAAGCGCCTCGACGTCGCAATCGAGGGCTGCCGGCTCGCGGGGATTCCACTGCGAATCGTTGGGTGGGGGCCCGAAGAGCGGCGGTTGCGGGCCCAGGCCCGGGGCGGCGCGGAACTGCTGGGCACGCTGAGCGACGAGGAGATCCGCGAGCTCTACCGCTCGTGCGCGATGGTCCTGCTGCCCGGCGAGGAGGACTTCGGTATCGTCCCGGTGGAGGCGCAGGCCTGCGGCCGGCCCGTCGTCGCGGCGGCGGCCGGCGGCGCACTCGAGACGGTGGTGGACGGGACGACCGGCGTGCTGGTGGCGCCGGGGTCGGCCGAGGCGCTGGCAGAAGGCATCCGTCGCGTCCGGGCGACCCGCTTCGACGAGGCGGTGCTGCGCCGACACGCCGAGGCGTTCGGCCGCGAGAGGTTCAAGGCCCGGATTTCGGCGATCGTTGACGAGACGCTGGCGTCGGGGGCCAGCCCGACCACATGGTGAAGCGCTACAACCGCCTGCTGGCGGCCGTTCACGTCCTCTCCGACGCCATCCTGGCTTCCGCGGCGTTCATGCTGGCCTATTTGCTCCGCTTCGAGGCGGGGCTCGTGCCGGTCACCAAGGGCTACCCTCCCCTTTCCCAGTACCTGCGAATTCTCCCGGTCGTCGCGATCCTGGTGCCCTTCGGGTACCACCTGCAGGGTCTCTACCGGCTGAGGCGCGGCCGCTCGCGGGTGGACGATTTCTTCGCCGTCTTCGTGGGCACCGTCCTCGCAGTGATCTTCGGCATCGTCGCCACGCTGTACTTCCAGGCCTACTACGCCAGCCCCGCCCTGAAGGAGGTCGGCGCCTTCCAGGTGTCGCAGATCGTCTGGGCGGTGTTCCTGGTGGCGAACATCGCGTTGACCTTCGGGTCGCGCGAGATGATGCGCCAGCTGCTCGAGCGCCGGTGGCGGGCCGGGATCGGCTTGAAGCGGGTGCTGATCGCCGGCGCGGGCGACCTGGGGCGCGTGGTGGTGGATCGGATCCTCGACCACCGCGAGCTGGGCTTCCAGATCGTCGGGTTCGTCGACGACCGCGCCGGGGGCGATCACCTGGGGCACCGGGGGCTGCCGCTGCTCGGGACGCTCCGCGAGGTGTCGGAGATCGTGCAGCGCGAGCGGGTGGATCACGTGTACGTGACGCTGCCGCTCGAGGAGCACGGGAAGATCGTGCAGGTGATCGAGGGGGCGGCGCGCGAGGGGGTGGACGTGAAGGTCGTCCCCGACCTCCTCGAGTTCATCGCGCTCCGCGCGCGGCTCGAAGACCTGGACGGGGTCCCGATCATCAACATCAACGACGTGCCGCTGCAGGGGCTGAACAGCGCCCTCAAGCGGGCGATCGACATCGGGTGCTCGGCCGCCGCCATGGCGGTGCTCGCGGTCCCGTTCGCGCTCATCGCGCTGGCGGTGCGGCTGACGTCGCCCGGGCCCGTCTTCTACCGGCAGGAGCGGATGGGGCTCGACGGCCGGGCCTTCACTGTCTACAAGTTCCGCTCGATGTTCGAGGACGCCGAACGCGAGACGGGGCCGATCTGGGCAGCAGAGGACGACCCCCGCTGCACGCCCGTGGGCCGGCTGCTGCGCCGGTTCGACCTGGACGAGCTGCCGCAGATCTGGAACGTGCTGAAGGGGGACATGTCACTGGTCGGTCCCCGCCCCGAGCGCCCGTACTTCGTCGAACAGTTCAAGCAGCGCTACCCGCAGTACATGCTGCGGCACAAGGTTCGCGCCGGCATCACCGGCTGGGCGCAGGTGAACGGCTGGCGCGGCAACACCTCGATCGAGAAGCGTATCGAGTACGACCTCTACTACATCGGCAACTGGTCGCTTCGCCTCGACTTCAAGATCATCTGGCTCACCCTGGTCCGCGGCTGGATCAAGCCGGCGTACTGACACTCCCATGGCCAAGCCTCGCGCCGTTATCACGGGAGCGGCCGGCTTCATCGGCTCGCACCTGGCGGAAACCCTCCTCGACCTCGGCTACAGCGTGGTCGGGATCGACAACCTGCTGACCGGTGACATCGGCAACATCGCGCACCTGGCGAACCGCGATTTCCTGTTCATCAAGCACGACGTCACCAACTACATCTACATCGACGGCCCGGTGGACGTGGTGCTGCACTGGGCCAGCCCGGCCAGCCCGATCGACTACCTGGAACTGCCGATTCCGACGTTGAAGGTCGGCGCCCTCGGCACGCACAAGGCGCTCGGCCTGGCGAAGGAGAAGGAAGCGAGGTTCGTGCTCGCCTCGACCTCCGAGGTCTACGGCGATCCGCTCGAGCACCCGCAGCGCGAGACCTACTGGGGCAACGTCAACCCGATCGGCCCGCGCGGCGTGTACGACGAGGCGAAGCGGTTCGCCGAGGCGATCACGACCGCTTACCACCGCTACCACGGCCTCGACGTGAAGATCGTCCGGATCTTCAACACCTACGGGCCCCGCATGCGGGTCAACGACGGGCGCGCGGTGCCCACCTTCATCTCGCAGGCGCTGTCGAACCAGGACCTCACGGTGTTCGGCGACGGGCGCCAGACCCGGAGCTTCACCTACATCAGCGACCTCGTAGACGGAGTGGTCCGCCTGATGCACTCGGACGAGAACGAGCCGGTGAACATCGGGAACCCGGAGGAGATGACCCTGCTCGAGATCGCCCAGACGATCATCCGCATGACAGGCTCTCGAAGCCGCATCGTCCACGGTCCCCTCCCGGTGGACGACCCCAAGGTCCGCCAGCCGGACATCACCCGCGCCCGCACGCTGCTCGGCTGGGAGCCGAAGGTCCCGCTCGAGGACGGGCTCGCGCGGACGATCGAATACTTCAGAGGAAAGATCCGAAGCGTTTCGTGCTGACGGTGCAGGGGTGCCGGAGGTGCTAAAGGTGCTGGTGCCGGAGGTGCTAAAGGTGCTGGTGCCGGAGGTGCTGAAGGTACTGGTCAGAGGGTGCCAGCACCACCAGCACGGCACCTCCAGCACCTTGGGCACCTTCGGCACTGCACCTTCTGCACCCCCGGCACCTCCTGCACCCCCTGCACGACAGGTGCAGTGCTACTGCTACTGCTGCTTCTTCCCCGGCTCGTTGATGATCCGCGCGGCGTGGTAGATGTAGTGGAATCCCGAGATCAGCGTGATGGCGAGCGAGGTCCAGATCGCCAGCTCCACCAGGATCGAGCCTCGCCCGAGGAAGTTGAACCACATCAGGACGACGCAGCTCACCAGGTAGATGGCCGTGGCCGCCTTGCCCCAGAGCGAGGGCCGGAAGGTGCGGGGCCCCATCACCATGCTCACCACGGCCACCGTCAGGACGATCAGGATGTCGCGGCTGATCACCAGCACCGTGAGCCACAGCGGAAAGCGGTTCACCAGGTGCGTGCCGGGCAGGGTCAATACCACGAAGGTGGTCACCAGCAGCAGCTTGTCAGCCATTGGGTCGAGCCAGGCCCCGAGGCTCGTCCGCTGGTTGGCGAGGCGCGCCACGATGCCGTCCAGCGCGTCGGTGATGCCGGCCACCGCGAAAGCGATCAGCGCCCATCCCGGCTGATCGTACATCTGCAGGATCACGAATGCCGGGATC
>DAOPQX010000058.1:0-14139 GCA_035348395.1 Vicinamibacterales bacterium
CCTCGCCGTGAGCGTGGAGCGCCGAGCTGTCGAAGGTGTCGAGGATGGTGACCCGGTCGTAGCGGATGGCGTCGGTGTAGTAGTCGCAGTCCACCGCCCGCACGTATGCCTTGCGGTTGTCGTAGTCGAGGCGCTCGACCTGGAAGAGCCGACCCTCGAGCAGGTAGATCGCCTTCTCGTGGAGCGTGGACGGCGCGCTGGTGAAGTCGGTCTCGGCGATCACCCTGGTGTGATCGGTGTTGTCCACCACCACGAAGTTGTCGGACGAGATCGACCGCAGGCTGATCGCGTCGGCCGGGTACGACTCGCTCGTCCAGTGCCAGTGCTCCTCCTCGCCGGGCGCCTGCGCCGCGGCGCGCTGCACGAGCCCCTCCTCGGAGAGGATCTGGAGGATCTCCTGCACCGGCTGGCGCCCGAACTCCTCGTTCACGCCGAACGGCAGCTCGAAGGCGGCGCACTTGATGTGCGCGAGCAGGATCTGCAGGTTGTCGGGGTTGATCAGCGCGTGCTCGGGCGACGCGTCGAAGAAGTACGATGGCGTCCGTGCAACGTACTGGTCGAGCGGGGCGCTGCTGGCTACCAGCACCGCGGCCGAGGTGCCCGACCGCCGGCCCGCACGCCCGGCGCGCTGCCAGGTGGCGGCAATCGTCCCCGGGTAGCCGGCCAGCACGGCCACGTCGAGCGCGCCGATGTCGATCCCCAGCTCGAGCGCGCTGGTCGCGACCACCGCCCGGATTTCCCCCTCGCGCAACCCCTTCTCGATCTCGCGGCGACGGTTGGGCAGGTACCCGCCCCGGTAGCCGCGCACGACCTCGTCGGCGCCGGGAGGCCCCTGGAACGACTCCTTCAGGTACTTGGTCAGGATCTCCGTCACCAGGCGGCTCTGGGCGAACACGATCACCTGCAGGCCCCGGCGCAGGAACTCGAGCGCCACCTGCCGGGTCTCCTGCGTGTACGAGCGCCGGATGCCGAGCTGCCTGTTGACGATCGGCGGGTTGACGAAGAAGAAGTACTTCTCGCCGCGCGGCGCCCCGCTCTCCTCCACCAACTCGAACGGACGCTCGGTGAGCCGCTCGGCCAGCTCACGCGGATTGGCAATGGTCGCCGACGAGCAGACGAACTGCGGCTCGGAGCCGTAGTGACGGCAGACCCGGTGCAGCCGGCGCAGCACGTTCGCGAGGTGGCTGCCGAACACCCCGCGGTAGGCGTGCAGCTCGTCGATCACCACGTAGCGCAGGTTCTCGAAGAGGCGGGCCCAGCGCGGGTGGTGCGGCAGGATGCCCGCGTGCAGCATGTCCGGGTTGGTGAGCACGACTTGCGCCCGCGCACGGATGGCCCGCCGCGCGTCCTGGGGTGTGTCGCCGTCGTAGGTGAACACCCCCAGCTCGACCCCGGCCGACTCGTTGAGCGCCTGCGACAGCCGGTCCAGCTCGGCCAGCTGGTCCTGCGCGAGCGCCTTGGTCGGGAAGAGATACATCGCCCGCGTCGAAGGCTCGACCAGGATCCGGTGCAGGACCGGCAGGTTGTAGCAGAGTGTCTTGCCAGAGGCGGTCGGGGTGGTCACGACCACGTGGCGCCCGGCAAGGATGTGCGCCACCGCCGCGGCCTGATGCGTGTAGAGCTCGCTGATGCCGCGGGCCCGGAGGGTCTCACACAGCCGGGGATCCAGGGCCTCGGGGTACGGCGCCGTGCGGGCGGGAGCGGCCGGCATCCTCCGCACCGCCGTGACGTGGGCGTCGGGCCGATCGGGGTAGTCCTGGTGCCACGAGGGCACGAGCTGGTGCAGGGCCGCCTCGAGCGCACGCTCGCGGCCCGAGCGCTCCACGCTGACGCCGGGTGACAGCAGCCCGCCTCGCACCGGCTCCTCCCGGCCGCCCCCATCACGTGCTCTCGGCATGGTCGGCGATCGTACTAGCCAAGGTGGTACCGATCAAGAGGCGAAAGGCGAAAAAAGGGAGAAATTGCTGAGCTCGGCTCGCGCGCGAGCCGTGCGACTAAGTGTGCAGCCGTGAGCCGTGAGCCCTGAGCCCTCCGTGAGCCTTGAGCCCTGAGCCGTGAGCCTTGTGCCTTTCTTATGGCACCAGCACCGTGGCGACCCGTCCCGACTGCCGGTCGTACTCCGCCTTCACGCGCGCCGCGGTACCCCCGCTCTTCCCTGGCTCGGCAAGGATGACGACCGAGCCGCCGAACCCGCCGCCCGTCAGCCGGGCGCCGTGGACCGCGCTTTCCGCCCGCGCCAGCTCGACCAGCAGGTCGGTCTCGCGCACCGACACCTCGTAATCGTCGCGCATCGAGGCATGCGACGCGTAGAACAGCCGGCCCAGCTCGGCCAGGTCGCCCCGCTCGATCGCAGCGACCGCCTGGAGCACCCGCTCGTCCTCGGTCACCACGTGCCGCGCGCGCCGGCCCAGCGGCTCGGGCAGCGCCATCGCCCGGGGCAGGTCCGCGGGCGTCAGGTCGCGAAGCGCCGGCACGCCGAGCGCCGCCGCGGCCCGCTCGCACTCCGCCCGTCGCGTGCGGTAGTCGCCGGCTGAATGCTGGTGGGCCACACCGCTGTTGATCACGACCAGCTCGATCTCGGGCGGAAGCGCCAGGAGGCGGTACTCGAGCGTGCGGGCGTCGAGGAAGAGCGCCTGGCGATCGGAGGCGAGGCTGCACACCATCTGGTCCATGATCCCGACGGGCGCGCCGACGAAATCGTTCTCTGCCCGCTTGGCGAGCCGCGCCAGTGCCACGTCGTCGAGCGGGAGCGAGTACTCCTCGCGAAACGCCCGCAGGACGGCCACCAGCAGGGCCGCGCTCGACGAGAGACCGCTCCCCACGGGCACCGACGACTCGATGAAGAGGTCGGCCCCCTCGAAGGCGAAGTGCTCTTCCCCCAGCACCCAGGTGATGCCCTGGACGTAGTCGGTCCAGTCGCGGCGCGGCTGCTCCGAGCCGAGGCGGTACTCGAAAGGCGCCTGCCCGTCCACCTGTGCGCTGAAGGCCCGCACGGTGCGGTCGGATCGCGCGCCCAGCGCCACGTGGGTCCGCTGCGGGATCACCGTGGGCAGGACGAACCCCTCGTTGTAGTCGGTGTGCTCGCCAATGAGGTTGACGCGCCCGGGGGCCGACGCCTCCAGCTCGGGAGGCCGTCCGAACAGCGCTTCGAATCGGGACGGGTCGATCGTCATCGGTACTCCTGGACTTCCACCGCCCTCAGCTCCGCCGCTTTCTCCTCGGGCAGCGTGTCGGCCGTGAACACCCCGGCGCCCAGCTCGCTGCCGGCAAGGTACTTCAAACGGCCGGGCATGCGGTAGGCCGGGTAGAACTCGACGTGGAAATGCGCCTCGGGGTGGACGCGGCCGTCGGTGGGGGCCTGGTGGAACGCCATCACATAGGGGAACGGGCGCGACCAGAGCCCATCGTACTTCATCAGCACGGTCTTCAGCGCCCGGGCGAAGTCACGGCGCTCGTCGGAGGTGAGATCGGCGATCGAGCCGGCCGGGCGCCTCGGGGCAATCCACACCTCGTACGAGTAGCGGGCGAAGGCCGGGATGAAAGCGGCCACCAGGCTTCCCCCGTAGACGACCCGCCGCCCGTCGGCGGTCTCGCGGGCGACGACGTCTTCGAGCAGGCCCGTGCCGTGCTCGGCGAGGTACGCCGCCTGGTTCGCCAGCTCGTGCGCGGGAATCGGCGGCACGAACGGGTAGGCGTAGATCTGGCCGTGGGGGTGGCCGAGGGTCACGCCGACTTCGACGCCGCGGTTCTCGAACTCGAAGACGTACTCGACGTCCTCGCGCGCTCCCAGCTCGCGGTAACGGTCGGCCCACACCTCCGCGAGCAGCTCGATGTGGTCGAGCGGCAGCCGGCCGAGCGAGGCGGTCGGGTCCTGCGTGAAGACCACCACCTCGCACGCGCCGCGCCCGGGACGCGTCGGCACCTCGATCTGAGGCGGGTCGTGGGACGTCGCGAGCAGCGTCGGGAACAGGTTCTCGAAGACGGCCACGTCCCACTCGCCCTCCGGTACCTCGGTGGGGCTGGCGGGGTCGGCGGTCGGAGCGAGCGGGTTGTACTCGGGCGGGGGGAGGAAGGTCCTGTTCTGGCGGTGGCTGGCGTATGCGATCCACTCGCCGCGCAGCGGGTGCCACCGCAGGTGGCTGTTCGGCCGGTGGCCGGCGCCGGGCGGCGAAGGGGCCTCCAGGTTTTCGGGAATGGGACGATGGCCGTACAGGATCAGCTGCCGGCCGTCAGGTTTCACGAAACGCCGTTTGTGCATATGACCAGCCGCCCACCCCCTGCATTCTTCCTCTTACACAGGCGCTCTACTCAGCGGCCTGCTAGATGTTCGACCACCCCTGGCAGCCGTCCACCACCACGGCGGCGCCGCTCACCCAGCTTGCTCGCGGCGACGCCAGGAACGCGACGACGTCGCCCACCTCCTCGGCGCGCCCGAAGCGGCCGAAGGGCAGCTCGCGCCGCACGAACTCCGCCATCCTCTCGGGATCGGCCTGGACGCGCTTCCACCAGGATCCGCCAGGGAAGAGGATCGACCCCGGGCAGACGCTGTTGACGCGGATGTGGAAGGGCGCGAGCTGGCGGGCCATCGCCTTGCCCAGGCTGATCTCCGCCGCCTTGACGGCGTTGTAGGTCATGCGTCCGCCCGCCTCCCGTCCGTAGATCGACGCGATCATGATGATGACGCCGCCGCCCCGCGCCTTCATCTGGGGGACGGCCAGCCGGCTGGCGCGGATGGCCGGGTAGAGCGTCGAGTCGAACGCCTCCTGCCATTCGGCGTCGGAGGTCTCGACGATGTCGCCGCCCTTGGCGAGGCCAAGGTTGTTGACCAGGATGTCGAGGCCGCCGAAGCGCCGGACGGCGGCGTCGATCACCTTCTCGACGCCGAGGGCGGTGGTCAGGTCGGCCTCCACGGCAAGCACGGCGTCGGGCGACGGGGCCAGGACCGACACCTCTTGCGCGGCTTCGTCCAGGGGACCCGGCGTGCGCGCGCAAAGGCACACCTTGCACCCTTCGGAGGCCAGGGCGCGGGCGCTGGCGAGGCCGAGACCGCGGCTCGAGCCGGTGATCAGGGCGACCTTGCCGGTCAGCTGCAGATCCATAGCCTTGCTAGCATAAAGCGAACACGTCAGTTTGCGCGCGCGTCAGTTCGCGTCAGCTGAGGAACTCGCCGAGCGCGGCGTTGAACGCGTCGGGCTGCTCGAGGTTCGACAGGTGCCCGGCCGATTCGAGCAGCGCCAGGCGCGCGCCCGGGATCTCGCGCTGCATCCCGCGCGCGATGTCGGGACCCGTGATGGCGTCCTGGGCACCGGCTATGACGAGCGCCGGGCAGCGGATGGCGGGAAGCAGGGGCGTCGAATCGGGCCGGCCCATCAGCCGGTGGATGGCCGCGCGGATGCCTTCGGTGCGCTGGCGCCGGCCGATCTCGCGCACTCGGGCCGCCACACCGGGGCGGGTCTCGAGCGTCGTCGCGCCGAGGAGCCGCGGCAGCATCCCCTCGACGACGGCTTCGACGCCGTCGCGATCGAGCGTGTTCAGCATGTCCTGCCTCGACCGGCGCGCCTCGGGGGAGTCGGCGTCCGGCCGCGTGTCGGCGAGAACGAGCCCGCGAACCCGCTCGGGCGCCAGCCGTAGGAGTGCGAAGGCGACATACCCGCCCATCGACAGGCCGGCAACGACCGCCTGCTTCTCGCCGAGGTGGTCAAGGAGCGCGAGGAGGTCACCGGCGTCGTCCTCGAAGGTGGCCGAGGCGGGCGCGGGGAACGAGCGGCCGAAGCCAGCCAAATCGGGTGCGACGACGCGCCACCCTTCGGGGGGCGCGGCCAGCTGCGGCTCCCACATCTCGGCCGCGAGCGGGAAGGCGTGCACGAGGACGAGGGTGCCGCGGCCGGCGGCGGCCGCAGGTTCGACCTCGAGGTAGCTGACGAGGCGTCCCGCGCGTTCGAAGTGTCTTCGCATCCCCGACTCCCCTGCAACAGGTGGACCGCGTACAAGCGGAGGGGCGGCCCCTGCCGCCCCAACAGTCCCCCGCGGCTGCTGCGTCAGCTGCAGCCGCTCGTGCTCCCGCAGTTGATGCACTTGTAGCAGCTGCCGCTGCGGACCATGATGGCTCCGCAGGTCGAGCAGGGGGGCGCGTCCTCCTGGTTCTGGATGGCGAGGCCCGGGTTCCTCGGTGACCGGTCGGCCTCGAGGCCGAGCGGCGGCAGGGTGAGCTGCCGCGGCCCCTCGTCGGCCGGCCCGGCCTCGCTCTGGTTCACGCCCGCGTAGAACTGCGCCTCGGGCGAGAGGAACTTGGTCGCCAGCCAGCGGAACACGTAGTCGACGATCGACTTCGCGATCCGCACCTGCGGGTTGCGGGTGATGCCGGCCGGCTCGAAGCGCACGTGGCTGAACTTGTCCACCAGCACCTGCAGCGGCACGCCGTACTGCAGCGCGTAGGAGACGGCCTGCGCGAACGCGTCGGCGAAGCCCGAGATGGTGGACCCCTCCTTGGCCATCACGAGGAAGATCTCGCCCGGCGTCCGGTCCTCGAACAGCCCGACGGTGATGTACCCCTCGTGGCCGGCGATCTCGAACTTGTGGGTGATCGCCTCGCGCTCGTCGGGCAGCTTCCGGCGGACGGGGCGGGGCACCGCCTGGGCCTCGGCGCGGGCGGCGGCGCCCGGGGCCGCGTCGCGCGAGGTGTTCAGCGGCTGGGTGCGCTTGCTGCCGTCGCGGTAGATCGAGATGGCCTTGACCCCCAGCCGCCAGGCCTCGATGTAGGCCTGCATGATCTCGTCGGCGGTCGCCTCCTTCGGCACGTTGACCGTCTTCGAGATCGCGCCGGAGAGGAAGGGCTGGGCGGCGCCCATCATCCGGATGTGGCCGAGGTAGTGGATCGAGCGGGTGCCGCGCGCCGGCTTGAACGCGCAGTCGAAGACCGGGAGGTCCTTCTCCTTGAGGAACGGCGCCCCCTCGATCGTCTCCATCTCGTCCACGTGGGCGACGATCGCCTTCACCTGCTCGGGGGTGTAGCCGAGGCGGGCGAGCGCGAGCGGGATCGTCTGGTTGACGATCTTCATCAGGCCGCCGTCCACCAGCTTCTTGTACTTGACCAGGGCGATGTCGGGCTCGATCCCGGTGGTGTCGCAGTCCATCATGAAGCCGATGGTCCCGGTCGGCGCGAGTACCGTGGTCTGCGCGTTCCGGTACCCCGACTCCTCGCCCAGCTCGACGGCCTCGTCCCACGCCCGCTGGGCGCCGCGGTAGAGGGGCGGCGGCACGAGGCCGCGGTTGACGTCCTTGAGGGCGTCGCGGTGCTTCCGCATCACGCGGAGGAACGGCTCGCGGTTCTTGGGGAAGGCGGAGAACGGCCCGCCGTGGTCCCGCGAGATCCGGGCCGACTGGGCGTAGGCCTCGCCGGTCATCAGCGCGGTGATCGCGGCCGCGTAGTGACGCCCGGCGTCGCTGTCGTAGGGCAGCCCGCGCGCCATCAGCAGCGCCCCGAGGTTCGCGTAGCCGAGGCCGAGCGGCCGGTACTCCTTGCTGTTGCGCTCGATCGCCCGGGTCGGGTAGCTGGCGTTGTCGACGATGATCTCCTGGGCGGTGATGAGCGTGTCAACCGCCGCGCGGAACGCCTGCACGTCGAACTCGCCCGCCTCGTCCACGAACTTCATCAGGTTGAGCGAGGCGAGGTTGCACGCCGAGTCGTTGAGGAACATGTACTCGGAGCACGGGTTCGACGCGTTGATCCGGCCCGATGCCGGGCAGGTGTGCCACTCGTTGACAGTGGTGTCGAACTGCATGCCCGGGTCGCCGCACACGTGGGTCGCCTCGGCGATCATCCGCATCAGCTCGCGAGCCTTGTAGGTGCCCATCACCCGTCCGTCGGTGACCGCCCGCGTCTCCCAGGTCCCGTCGTCGAGCACGGCCCGCATGAAGTCGTCCGACACCCGGACACTGTTGTTCGAGTTCTGGAAGAAGACCGAGGAGTACGCCGGGCCGGCGAACGAGCCGTCGTAGCCGGCGTCGATCAGGGCCCAGGCCTTCCTCTCCTCGTCCACCTTGCAGTTGATGAACTCGACGATGTCGGGGTGGTCGGCGTTGAGGATCACCATCTTGGCGGCGCGCCGCGTCTTCCCGCCCGACTTGATCACGCCGGCGAAGGCGTCGTAGCCCTTCATGAACGAGACGGGGCCCGAGGCCGTGCCGCCGCCCGCCAGCGACTCCTTCGACGAGCGGAGCGACGAGAAGTTGGTCCCGGTGCCCGACCCGAACTTGAAGAGCATCCCCTCGGTCTTGGCCAGCGTCAGGATCGAGTCGAGCGTGTCCTCGACCGAGTTGATGAAGCAGGCCGAGCACTGCGGCTGCTTCTCGATGCCGCAGTTGAACCAGACCGGGCTGTTGAAGGACGCCATCTGGTGGACGAGCAGGTGGCGCAGGTCGTCGCCGAAGGCCTGCAGGTGGTCTTCGGAGGCGAAGTAGCGGCCCGCCCGCCCCCACGCGACGATCGCGTCGGTCACCCGCCCGATCAGCTGCCGTACGCTCGTCTCGCGCTCGGGCGTCCCGACCGCTCCGCGGAAGTACTTCGAGACGACGATGTTGGTGGCCTGCTGCGACCAGAAGGCGGGCACCTCGACCCCCTTCTGCTCGAAGACCACGTCGCCCTTGTCGTTGGTGATGAGCGCCGAGCGTAGTTCCCAAGCGATGTCCGCGAAGGGGTCGCGGCCCGACAACGCGAAGGATCGCGAGTAGGTGAGGCCAGGTGCGTCGTGCTCGACAACCTTCTGAGCGGCCGATCCCGTCTCCTGGGTCACGCCTCTCTGCATACCTTCCCTCCGACGCGCCCCCGGGCCCCCGGGAGGCGTGCCACTCGCTTGCCCATTTGGTCGGCGACGGGCGCTGGGAACGCTCCACCGCCACGCGTCCGCCCGGGTTCGACCGCCGGAGAAGCACCTGGGCAGGACAGCCACTATGGACGACCGCAGCCGTCCTTGTCAAGATCGGAGCTACAACATATTGTGCCTGTCTTTTAGGTCAGTCGCAATACGTGGGGTTTCTGGCCGAAAACGGACGGGTGTCCGCAAGGCGGAATTGGAGTATCAGCCTGCAGTGGTCAGCTGTCGATTGGCTTGGGTCTTCGCTACCGTCCGAGCAGCACCGAGGCGATCCCGGCCGCCTTCTCGGCCAGCTTGCCGGCGAACACGAGGTTGCGGTCGCGAAGCGCCTCGTCGGCCTGCTCGATGAACCGCTTGGCCATGTCGTACTGCCCCTGGCCGTCCTGGCTGAGGGCGCCGTAATCCACCCGGTTGAGGTCGCTCGACGCCCGCTGGAGTTGCAGGCGGACCCGGCGCTCGACCTCTCCCGGCGAAGTGGACATCACCGGCTCGAGCGACTCGGCGGGCGAGGCAACGGGCGGCACGGCCGGCGCTTCGGCGGAGGGAGGCGGCGCCTCGGGCTTGGCCGTCCTCGACTCGGGCCGGGGCACCGAACGGCGCGTGGGCCGCGAGGTCAGCTCGCTGGGCTCGGGAAGCGGCTCGAGCGGAATCGGTTCGGGCTCGGGCGGCACGATGACGCGGGGCGGCGCGGGCGGCACCAGCAGCGGCGTCGCGTCGGGCTGCAGCTGCGGCCGCGACTTCGCGCAGCCGGCCACCAGCAGCAGCGCCACGAGCGCGGTCCCGGTCCATCCTCGCATCGGCTTCATTATACGGCCCCTCGCGAAAGCCGCCGCGCACCGCCAGGCCGTTGAAGAACGCGGCCTGAAGCCCCTCAACACGCGGCTACGCCTGTCGCAGCACGATCCGGAACGTCGTGCCCCGCCCCTCGGTCGACTCGACCTCGATCTCGCCGTCGTGCATCTGCACGATGCGGTACACCATCGAGAGGCCGATCCCGCTCCCGCGGTCGCGCGTGGTGAAGTACAGGTCGAAGATTCGCTCCAGGTGCTCGGGCTTGATGCCGATGCCGGTGTCCTCGAATCGCACCTCCACGCGCCGGCCCGGGAGCGGTGAGGCCGCGATCCGCAGCTGCCCGCCGTTGGGCATGGCCTGGCAGGCGTTGAGCGCGAGGTTGAGGAACGCCTGCCGCAGCATCGTCGAGTCGCCGCTCACCGGCGGGAGGCTGTCGAAGCCGGTGACCGTGAGGGCCACGCCCGACTTGGCGCACTCGGGCTCGACGATCCGCACCACCTCGTCGACGACCGAGCCGAGCGACAGGTCCTGCAGCTTCAGGTCCTCGGCCCGCGTGAACTTCAGGAAGCCCTGGACGACCTGGTCGAGGCGCTGGATCTCGCTGCCGATGATCTTCACGTGATCCAGGGCGGCCGAGAGGTCGGGCCCGTTAACCTCGACCGGATCGGGCGTCGAGAGGCCGAGCCCCGAGGCGGGCGCCGGCACGGCCACCGCGGCGCGCGGGCGCCGGCGGACGGTGGTGGGCGAGAGCTTCTGCTTGAGCAGCTCGAGGTGGATGGTCATCGCGTTGAGCGGGTTCTTCACCTCGTGCGCCACGCCCGCCGACAGCCGCCCGAGCGCCACCAGCTTCCGCGAGTAGTTCAGCATCGACTGGACGCGGCCCATGTACTCGACGTCGCGCGACACCAGCATCACGCCGACCAGCTGCTGGTCGAGGTCCTTGATGGCGTGCGCCATCACGAGGCGCTCGGTCGCCGGCGGGGCTGCCTCGTCTCCCTCGGGGGCGGCGGCACCGGGAGGCAGCGGGCCCGGGATGGACGCCGACACGGGGCCCCGCGACTGCCCCTCCCTGAGGGTCGCCTGCACCAGCTCGCGGTAGGGGTGCCCAGCAGGCAGCACGTCGTCGATGGGGCGTCCGAACGACTCGGGGGGCAGCGCACGCCGCATCGCGGGGTTGGCGAAGAGCAACTCGCCGGCCGGGTTGATGAGGGCGACCTCGTCCTCGATGTGTTCGACGGCCGCCTCGAGGTTGGCCTTCTGGCCGGCCAGCTGCGACCGGTCGGCCGAGAGCTGCGCGCTGACCGCGTTGAAAAAGTTGCCCAGCTCCCCGAACTCGTCCTGCTGGGGCAGGTCGAGCTTGACGCCGAACTCCCCGCGGCCGAGACGGGTGAGGCCGCCGCGGATGACGTGAATCGGCCGCAGCATCAGGCGCGTGAACACGCCGGCGACGAGGATCGCCAGTGCGAGCGCGATCAGCGCGGTCACCATGGCGGGCTTGAGCGCCTCCCACAGCTCCTGCCGGATCAGGAGCGTCGAGACGCCCACCCGGATCGCGCCGAAGTCCCTCGTACCGAGGCGCAGCGGCTGGCCCACCTCGAGTGTGAGGCTCTCCGAGGAATACACCCTCGCCACCTGCTGGCGCCTCGGCAACGCGAGCACCTCGTCGAGGCCTCCCGCGGGCGCGAGCGGCTTCCCCTGGCGGTCGGGCACCGAGTGCACCACGGCCACGCCGTCCGGGTCGACGATGGCCGCGTAGACGACCGACTTCGAGTAGGCGCTCGACTCGAGGATCGAGCGGAGGCCGCCGTCCTGCCGCAGGGCCTCGTACGGGTCGGCCTGCCCCGGCACCACGAGGCGGGCGCGCTGGAAGATCGCGGCCACTAGCAGGTCGGCGCGTGCCCCGCTCTCCTCGAGGCTGATCTTGACCAGCGTCGACAGGTGGATCGCGCTCAGCGCGACGACGGCGAGGCCGACGATCAGCGAGATACCGCCGATCTGCTTGGCCTTGATGGAAAGGTGCAAGGAACTACTTTCTCAGCTTCAGCTTGTTCAGCTTGTTGTGCAGCGTCTTCAGGCTGATGCCAAGGATCTCGGCCGCACGCGTCTTGTTGTCGCGGGTGTGCTCGAGCGTCATCTGGATCAGCCGCCGCTCCGCCTCCTCGACCGTCGTCCCCGGCGGCAGCTGCAGCGAGGGCCTCGCCGTCTCGCCGGCCTGGACGAGCGCCGCCGGCAGGTGGCGGGGCTCGATGAACTGCCCGTCGGTCAGGATCGTCGCCCGCTCGATGACGTTACGCAGCTCGCGGACGTTGCCCGGCCACCCGTAGCCGTCGAGGATACGCATCGCGTCGTTGTTCAGCGCGGCGATCGACTTGCCGTTGCGCTGGTTGAACTCCGAAAGGAAGAACTGAGTCAGCAGCGGCAGGTCGTCCTTGCGGTCGCGCAGCGGGGGCAGCGTGATGCCGAAGACGTTGAGCCGGTAGTACAGGTCCTCGCGCAGCTTCCCCTTCTTCACGGCCTCGTCCGGATCGGCATTGGTTGCCGCGATCACCCGGACGTCGACCTTCTGCTCCTGGCGTCCGCCCAGGCGGCGGAAGCTGCGCTCCTGCAGCACCCGCAGCAGCTTCACCTGCGTCGCCGGCGTCATCTCCGCAATTTCGTCGAGGAAGATCGTGCCCCGGTCGGCCAGCTCGAAGCAGCCCTGGCGGCGGTCGGCGGCCCCGGTGAAGGCCCCCTTCTCGTGGCCGAAGATCTCGCTCTCGAGCAGCGTCTCTGGGATCGCGGCACAGTTGATCGCCACGAACGGCGCGTTCGCGCGCGGGCTCAGCTGGTGGATCGTTTGTGCCACCAGCTCCTTGCCGGTCCCCGACTCGCCGCTGATGAGGACCGACGCCGAGGTCGGCGCGGCCTGCTCGATGACGCGGTACACCTTCCGCATGCCAGGGCTCGCGCCGATCATGCGGCCGAACGCCCCCTGGTCGCGCAGCTGCCGTCTGAGCGCCTTCACCTCGCGCAGCGTCTCCTGGCGCTCGACGACGTTGGCGAGCAGGATCTGCAGGCGCTGCGGATCGACCGGCTTGGTCAGGTAGTCGTAGGCGCCGTCCTTGATCGCTTCGACCGCCGACTCCACAGATCCCTGTGCGGTGAGGATGACGACGGCGATGTCGGGGTCTTGCTCGCGCAGCGCCTTGAGCAGCTGGTGGCCGTCCATGCGGGGCATCACCAGGTCGGTCACGACGATCGCCGGGCGGAAGGAGGTGATCTTCTGAAGCCCCTCCTCGCCGTCCTCGGCGCTGTCGGCCAGGTAGCCCCAGTTCCTCACCAGCTCGGTGAGCCCCAGGCGCGTGGACGGGTCGTCCTCGACAATCAGCACCCGCTCGGTGACGCCCGGGGCCTCCCCGGACTCCGCGTCGGCTGCGGCGGGATGAACGTGTTCCACGGGAATGGCCTCGGAAAGAACGCCGGCCGGCGGCCGGCACGAGTGGTCGGTAAAAACCCAGTGTATCGGGTAATTCTTACACGGTCCAGCTGAGCGGGAGCGGAATGCGGGCGCTCCGGAAGATCGGGCATTTTCCGCCGAGATCGCCCTGGCACCGTTCGCCGCAGCGCCGGCGCACCTTCCAACCAACAGCTCGTCTGCAGGATTCGATCCGGCCCGTGATAGAGTCGGCCCGTGGACGACGATTCGCTCGCGCAGGGGCTGCCGCCCCCTCTGCGCGACCCCTCGGGGGGCCTGAATGCCCGGGCGGCGGCGGTCATCGAAGTGATCCTCTGCTCGGGGCTCCCCACCCAGCTGGCTCTCGCGGGACTCCTGGCCCTCGCGGGCATCGCGCCGTACGGCCCCGACGGGGCCCTTTCCCCCGCCTACGTGTTCGTGCTGCCGCTCGCCGACGCCGTTCTCCTGCTGGGGCTGGTGACGTGGTTCCTGCGGCTGCACGGCGAACGGGTGTCGGATGTGATGCTCGGGGGACGGCCGCTCCTGCGCGAGGCGGCCGTCCGGGGTTCGCTCGGCGTCGAGGGGCGTGACATCGGCACGGTCGTCTTCCCGGACGCGGTGCTCAAGGTGCACCTGCACGCAGCGCTCCCGGTCCGCGCCGAGCGCCGGCAGGCGGACCTGCGCCGGCAGGGGATCGACATGCCCGCCGGGGAGGTCTCGCGCGACCTCGAGGAGCGCGACCGGCGCGACTCGACCCGGGCCGACTCGCCGTTGCGCCAGGCCGAGGGGGCGCTCGTGCTCGACACGAGCCGTTGCTCGATCGACGAGCAGGTCGACGCGATCCTGCGCGCGTACTTCGCCGCCGTGCGCGCGACGCGCGCGCCGGAGGGGCCGGCCGGGCCGGAGGCCTCGCGGCCGCCGGAAGGGGAACGGCCCTGAAGCGCCGCCGCCCGCACTACGTGTTCGGACAGGCGGTCGTGCGCGCCTACGCGCATGTCGCGTTCGGGCTGCGCGCGACCGGGCTCGAGCACGTCCCGGCCG
>DAOPQX010000059.1:0-13949 GCA_035348395.1 Vicinamibacterales bacterium
CGTGTTCCTGGTGGACATGTCCGATTTCCCCGCGATGAACGCGGTCTACGCGCGGGTCTTCGGGGATCACCGGCCGGCGCGCACCACCGTGCAGGTGGCCGCGCTGCCGCACCCCGAGCTGCGCGTCGAAATCGACGTCATTGCCTACCTCCCCTGACCGGGTTCGAAGCCGGGCGGTGCGTGTCGGGTTGATCTCCGACACGCACGGCCTGGTGCGGCCCGAGGTGCTGCTGGCCTTTGAGGGAGTCGACCGGATCCTGCACGCCGGCGACGTGGGCGGTGGCGACGTGCTCGCGATCCTCGCGAGGGTGGCGCCAGTCGAGGCGGTGTTCGGAAACGTGGACGTGCCGGGCGACCCCCGGCTCACCGATCACCTCTACGATCGAATCGGCGGGGTGAGCGTGCACGTGAGCCACGGCCACGAGCTTGGCAGCCCGACGCCCGCCCGGTTGCTGGCGCGCTACGACGCCGATGTCCTGGTGTACGGGCACACCCACAAGCCGCTGATCCAGCGCGCCGCGGCCCGTCTCGTGGTGAACCCTGGCGCAGCGGGACCGCGCCGCTTCGACATCCAGCCGAGCGTGGCCATCCTGACCATCCGGAGCGGGCGGGCAGAAGCGGAACTGATTCCGCTGTGACCTGGCGGCTGTCCGGTGCCCGCTACCGCCTCTTGTCGACTCCCGCGGCGCCGCCGTCTGGCGCCCGCCGGTCGACGCCCCCCTCGAGCAGGTTCTCCGCCTGGTTGACGACGATGACCTCGGCGACGCCTTGAGAGCGGATTGAGTTCAGGCGGTGTCCTTTCGCCTGCAGCAGGGCGGCGGTGTCGGGCGAGATCCCCCACCTCTCGTAGGTGATCCGGTCGGGGAGCCACTGGTGGTGGAAGCGGGGCGCATCGACGGCTTCCTGCGCTCCCATCCCGTAGTCGATCACGTTGAGGATCGTGTGGAGCACGGTGTTGATGATCGTGCGGCCGCCCGGGCTGCCGGTCACCATGAAGAGCTTCCCGTCGCGCGCCACGATGGTCGGCGTCATGCTGGACAGCATGCGCTTGCGCGGTCTCGCCAGGTTCGGCTCCGTCCCGATCAGGCCGTCCGCCGTCGTCAGCCCCGGCCCGGCGTTGAAGTCGCCCATCTCGTTGTTCAGGAGGAAGCCCGCCCCGGGTACCACGATCCGCGAGCCGTAGCCGTACTCGAGGGTGTAAGTCAGCGCCACGGCATTGCGATCGCCGTCCACCACCGACAAGTGGGTGGTCTCGTCGCTCTCCGCCGGCCAATCGAAGCGGGTGGGCGATGAGACCGATGCCCGCTCGGCCGAAATCGACCGCCGCAGCTCGGCCGCGTACTCCTTCGAGATCAGCCGCGAGACCGGCATTCCAGGGTTGAAGTCGGGATCGCCGAGGTAGCGGGCGCGGTCGGCGTAGGCGCGGCGCATCGCCTCGGCGATGAGATGGATGCTGGCGGCCGAACGGAAGCCCAACGACTTCAGGTCGTATCCCTCGAGGACGTTCAGCTGCTGGATGAGGGCCACGCCGCCCGAGCTGATAGGCGGCATGGAGATGATCTCGAAGCCGCGGTACGTCCCCCGCACCGGGACCCGCTTCCTCGGCCGGTAGGCCTTCAGGTCTTCGCGGTCGATCAGCCCTCCGTTCGCGGCCATCTCCTTCTCGATGAGCGCCGCGGTTTCCCCCTCGTAGAACCCGGCCGGGCCGCGCTCGGCGATGCGCTGGAGCGTGCGCGCGAGGTCGGGCTGCCGGAGGGTTTCGCCCGGCTCGTACGGGACGCCGTTCTTCGAGAACTGCGCGACCGAGGCGGGGTACGCCTTCATGTCGGGCAGGATGCCGCGCAGCGAGCGGGCGAGGCCGTCGGTCACGGTGAAGCCGTCGCGCGCGAGGGCGATGGCCGGCTCCACGAGCCGCTTCCAGGGCAGCTTGCCGTGCTCGCTCCAGGCAAGGTGCAGCCCCGCCACGGTGCCGGGCACGCCGACCGACAGGTGGCTGTCGTGGTGGAGCCGCTCGGAGTATTTCCCGTCTTCGAGGAACATCGTCGGCGAGGCCCGCCGGGGAGCGGTTTCACGGAAGTCGTAGGCCTCGGCAGCGCCGGACGCCGGTCGAAAGACGATGAAGCCGCCGCCGCCGATGTTGCCCGCGGTCGGATGGGTGACGGCAAGCGCGAACGCCGTGGCGATGGCGGCATCGATGGCCGAGCCGCCCTCCTTCAGAACCGCTGCCCCCACGCGCGAAGCCGTCTCGTTCTGCGAGACGACCAGGCCGTCCCGCGCGCGCACCGGCTGCTGCGCAGTGGCTGCGGCAGGGATCGCGAGAAACAGGGCGAGCAGAATCCAGCTACGGCGCCGGCGCATCGGGTTCCTCCGCCGCGGATTATAATCCGTTGCCGTCGCCCCTACGTCTCCTGAGGTGTCACATGGCCAGGCGTTCTCACGCTCGTTCGACGGACTGGCTGGTGCGAGGGTTGACGATCATGTGTGCGATCACGTCGGTCGCGGGCTGCGGCGGTCCGAAGGGGACGGCGCCGAACGCCGAGCTGGTCATCATCAACGCTCGAGTGTGGACGGTCGACCCCGATCGGTCCGAGGCGCAGGCGGTGGCCGTGCGCGACGGGCGCATCTCGGCGGTGGGCAGCACCGACGAGGTGCGGCGCCTGATCGGGCCGGCGACACGCGTCATCGACGCCGGCGGCCGGTTCCTGATGCCGGGCTTCCACGACTCGCACATCCACCTGATGATGGGTGGGCACCAGCTCGAGGCCGTGGACTTGAAGGACGCCCCGACACCCGAGGAGTTCGCGCGTCGCATCGGCGAGAGGGCCAAGGCCGTGCCGAAGGGGGAGTGGATCCTCGGCGGCAACTGGGACGAGCAGGGCTGGCCGGGCGCCCCGCTGCCCACGCGGCAGATGATCGACGGCGTGACGCCCGACACCCCCGTGTTCGTCCAACGCTACGACGGGCACATGGGACTCGCCAACACGGCCGCGCTGAAGCTGGCCGGCGTGACCGCGGCGACGCCTGAAGGACCGGGAGGACAGATCGTCCGCGACGCGCGGGGGGAGCCGACCGGGATCCTGAAGGATGCGGCGATGGCTCTCGTGCAGCGGGTGATCCCCGACGAGACGGCCGAGCAGCGCCTTCGGACCCTCGAGCACGCGCTCGGCCACATGGCCTCGCTCGGCGTGACGAGCGTGCAGGACATGGGCCCCGATCCCGAGGACGTCCGGCTCTACGCGCAGCTCGCCGGCCAGGGGCGGCTGACCTCGCGGATCCGGGCGGTCAGGGCCGAGGTGCCGCTGGCGAGGGAGCTGGCGTCCGGGCAGGCCACTGTGGCGGCGACGGGCTCGCCGTTCCTGTTTGTGTCGGGTGCCAAGGGGTTCGCCGACGGCTCCCTCGGCTCGACCACCGCCTTCTTCTTCGAGCCCTACACGGACGACCCGTCGAGCAGCGGTCTCCTGTCCGACGAGATGCAGCCGATCGAGGGGATGCGCGAACGGCTCGTCGCGCTCGACCGCGCGGGCCAGCAGCTCTGCATCCACGCAATCGGCGACCGCGCGATCTCCATGGTGCTCGACCTGTTCGACGAGGTGGCGACAGCCAACGGCCCCAGGGACCGACGGCCGCGGATCGAGCACTCGCAGCACGTGGCGCCCGGCGACTTCGCCCGCTACGCGGCCCTGGGCGTGATCGCCTCGGTGCAGCCGTTCCACGCCATCGACGACGGCAAGTGGGCCGAGAGGCGGATCGGCCCGGCGCGCGTGAAGACGACCTACGCGTTCAAGTCGTTCCTCGATGCCGGCGCGAGGCTGGCGATCGGCACCGACTGGCCGGTGGCGCCGCTCGACCCGAGCTTGAACATCTACGCCGCGGTCACGCGCGCCACGCTCGACGGCAAGAACCCGGGCGGGTGGGTCCCGGAGCAGAAACTGACGGTGGCGCAGGTGATCGAGGGATACACGCTGGGGGCGGCCTATGCCGCCTTCGAGGAGCGCGAGAAGGGATCCGTCACCGTCGGCAAGCTCGCCGACCTCGTGCTGTTCGATCGCGACCCGTTCTCGGTCGCGCCCGAGGCGCTGCGCGACCTGAAGGTGGACCTCACGATCACGGGCGGCCGGGTCGTCTACGAACGCTAGGCCCTGTGGTTCGCTGGCCCCCCGGCCTTTAGCCCCTCCAACCATTCCTTGAACGTTTCGTACCGGGCGTCGGAGAGCGCCTGCGCAAGTATTGGGCGCGATTCCCATCCCGTGTACTCGGCGGGCAGGGCGGGTTCGAAGCCCAGCTCCTCGCGAAGCACGTCGGAAAACTTTGCCGGGTGCGCCGTTGCCAGCGTCACGATGGGTCGACGATCCCCTGTTTCGGCGCGGTAGCGCAGGGCGGCCGCGTAACCGACTGCGCCGTGCGGATCGAGCACGTAGCCCGTGCGGCGGTAGACCTCCCGGATCGTTGCCCGCGTCTCGGCCTCGTCCACGCGGTAGCCCGCCAGGTTCGCCCTCATCTCCTCCATCGAGTCGCCGTGCAGCGCCGCCAGGCGCACGAAGTTGCTTGGGTTGCCGACGTCCATCGCGTTCGAGGCGGTGGCGACCGAGGGCCTGGCCCTGTACGTGCCGGTACGGAGGAACTCGGGCAGCACGTCGTTCACGTTGCAGGCGGCGAGGAATCGGGCAGCTGGCAGCCCCATCCGCTGCGCGATGACGCCGGCTGTCAGGTTCCCAAGGTTTCCGCTGGGCACCGAGAAGATCGTCTCGGGGAGCAACGAGGGGCCGGCTGCTTCGTGAGGAACAGAGAGGAGGGCGTGGAAGTAGTAGACCGATTGCGGAAGCAGCCGCCCGACGTTGATCGAGTTCGCCGATGAAAGGTGAAGCGAGGCCAGGCTCTCGTCGCAGAACGCGGTCTTCACGAGGCGCTGGCAGTCGTCGAAGACGCCGGGCACCTTCAGCGCCCGCACGTTCCCGCCGAGGGTGGCCATCTGCGCTTCCTGGAAGCGCGACACCTTGCCGTCGGGGTAGAGCACGACGACCTGGAGGTTGGGCACGGCGTGGAAACCGTGGGCAACCGCGCTGCCCGTGTCTCCCGAGGTCGCGACGAGGATCGTCGCGTGATCGCCGCGCTCCGCGAGCAGCGCGCCGAAGACTCGGCCGAGGAACCGGGCGCCGAAGTCCTTGAAGGCGAGCGTCGGCCCGTGGAACAGCTCGAGCACGCTGATGCCGTCCTCCGTCGGGACGAGTCGCGAAGCGAAGCTGAAGGCGTCGCGCGTCAGTGGTTCGAGGCGTGCCGAGCCGAACTCGTCGCCGAGCAGGCGCGCCAGCACGCGCACGGCGATCTCGGCGATGGGGAAGCCCCGCCACGAGGCGATCTCCGTTGCCGGGACGGTGGTGAATCCGGACGGCAAGTACAGGCCGCCGCCAGGCGCAAGGCCGTCGAGAACCGCCTCGCCGAACGAACGGGTGCGAGCGGGCCGACTGTTCTCCAAGGGTTCAGGACCGGGTCCCACGGCATGGAGGCGCATCAAAGTACCCGCCTTGCCCCTTCGGCGTTGACCGGGCCGGTGAACGCCTCGCTCTCGAGGCCGGCCTCCTCGATAAACGCGGCGCGCATGGCCGCCGCCACCCGCCCGGCCGTCTCGTCGTCTGCCGTCACGGCGAACACCGAGGGGCCCGACCCGGAGATCGAGCAGCCGAGGGCGCCGGCCTCGCGGGCCGCCAGCTTCACGGCCGCGGCGCCGGGGATGAGCGCCACCCGCAGCGGCTCGGCCAGGCGATCCTCGACCGAGCGGCCGAGCAGCTCGAGATCGCCGCGGAAGAGGGCCGCGACGAAGCCAGCCATGTTACCCAGGTTGGCGACCGCCATCTCGATCGGAAAGCCGTGCTCGCGGAGGACCCGGCGCGCGTACGACGTCTGCACCTCGGTCCGCGGGTGCACGACGACGAGGCGGAGGGCTGGCGGAACCGGCAGGTCGAGCACCTCGAGCGGATCGTAGCCGCGGATCGCTTTGATGCCGCCGAGAAGGCTTGGCGCCACGTTGTCGGCATGGACGGTTCCCGCCGCCACCTTCTCCCCGGCGAGCGCGTGTGTCAGCAGCGCTTCTTTTGGGAGCGGGCGCCCGAACAGCTCGTTGACGGCCAGCGCGCCGGCGACGCTGCTTGCCGCCGAGCAGCCGAGGCCGCTTGCCAGGGGCATCTGCTTGTGCACCCAGAGCCGGACGCCGGCCGGAGGCGCCGCCCCGCAGGCCGCCAGGTGCGCGAGCACGGATGAAGCCGCGACGCCCGCGACGTTCCGCTCGGGATCCACCGGCAGGAGCCCGCCGTCACCCGTGACAGCGGCAATCTCCACGCCCGGGCCATCCCGGAACTCGGCCTCGACGATGTCGCCGGGACGGTCGATGGCCAGGCCGAGCACGTCGAAACCTGGCCCGAGGTTGCTGACCGAGGCGGGCGCGAACACGCGAACGCGGCGCTGCATTCCGCCATAATAGGACTTTGGTCACGAAAACCGGAGAACGGAACACGGAGAATGCGGGCGGGCCGGCGCCTTGGGCGGAGCGAGGGGCGCGAGCGCAAGCGGCGGCCGCACGAGATCGGAGGCGCCATGGTCCGGAACCCTTACGAAGACGACCTCGGCAACCGTGATCCACTCGAGGCGATGAGCGAGACGCCGGGTCGCATTCGCGCGGTCGTCTCGACGCTGTCGCCCGAGGATCTCGAGCGCAGCCACGCCCCTGGGAAATGGACGCTGAGACAGCTGCTCGTCCACCTCGCCCAGACGGAGCTGGCGCTTCCCGTCCGGGCGCGCATGGCGCTCACGCAGAAGGGGTACGTCGCGCAGCCGTTCGACCAGAACGACTGGATGGCCGCCGAGTCGCGCGTGGACGGCACGACGGCGCTTGCCGCATACACGGCCGTGCGCCAAATGAACCTGCAGTTCTTCTCGGCGCTGTCGGCGTCCGAGCGCGCGACCGGCTTCCATCACCCGGAATACGGCGAGATCACCATCGACTGGCTGATGCGGCAGATTGCCGGCCACGAGCTGCACCACCTGCGGCATTTCGAGGCGGTCGCCGGGCAGCGTTGAGGATCGACCCGGTCGGCCCCCGGAAGCGAGGCATCGCCATGGCTGCACGGATCGGTCGTCAGCGGCGGGGCTGCCTGCTCGGCCTCCTCGTCGTGCTCTTCTTGCTCGCCGGCCTTGCGTTCGCCGTGTACAGGACCCTCGACCCCGCCTCCCTCCGGTCGCTCGCCGAGGCGAGGCTGAGCGCCGCGCTCGGCCAGAAGGTCACCATCGGGACCATCGGCATCGACTGGCTGCCGACGCCGTCGGTCGAGGCGCGCGAGATTACGCTCGCGGCGACCGAGGGGCAGGCTCCACCGTCGGTGGCCCTCGGCTCGATCCGGATCGTTCCGC
Organism: Vicinamibacterales bacterium; assembly: GCA_035348395.1. Classification (GTDB taxonomy): domain Bacteria; phylum Acidobacteriota; class Vicinamibacteria; order Vicinamibacterales; family Fen-181; genus JARKSS01. The sequence goes on from DAOPQX010000059.1 coordinate 7,402, forward strand.
GGTTCTCGTCACTCTTCTCCCGTCCGATCGTCGCCGAACGGGTCGAGTTGGTCGGCGTGGTGGTGCACGCGCTGCGCGACCGGGACGGTCGCTGGCAGCTCCCGTTCCCCGCCATGCCCCCGACCGGGGGGACGAACGGCAGCCCGTCGCTCGACGTCGGGGAAGTCGTCATCCAAGAGGGCCGGCTGAGCGTGAGCGACGCGGGCCGAAACGACCGGGGACAGCCTCCCTCCATTCGCGGCCTGGCGGCGACCGTGCGGCGCCACGGTGCGCAGACGCGCCTCGACAACCTGTCGGGAGCGATCGGTCAGTCCTCGCTGTCGGGCAGCGGCACGCTCGGGCCCGAGGGGTTGCGCCTTTCTCTCGCCTGGAACCGGCTGCGCCCCGCCGACCTTCCCGAGGTGTTCGGCCTCGCCGGCGTCGAGATGCCGCGGGGGGTCTCCATCGAGGGTGACAAGCCCCTCACGCTCGACGTCACCATCGACAAGTCGGGCGCGATCGCCGCGTCGGGGGAGATGGCTGCGGCGAAGGCGGGGTTCCAGGGCCTGGCGCTCACATCGCTGAAGTCGCCCGTGCGGCTGGCCGCCAACCAGCTGACGCTGGATCCCGTCACCTTCGATGTCTACGGCGGGCGGCAGAGCGGGCGCGCGACCGCCAACCTGGGCGCGACGCCGTTGGCCTGGACGCTCGACACGCGCATCGAAGGGGTCGATGTGCGCCGGCTGGTGAACGCCACCACGTCGGTGCCCGACAGTCTCAGCGGGGTTGGCGCGCTCCGCGGCCGGCTGGAGGGAGTGATGGTCGAACCCGTGCTCGACCGGGCAGCGGGCACCATGACCGTGGCGATCTCGAACGGTGCGATCCACAACTTCCCGCTGATCGCGGCGGTCAACTCGGCGCTGCGGATCGCCGAGGGAGACGAGCGCGATCTCCGCTTCGAGAGCCTGACGGCGACCATGGCCATCGCGGGCGGGCGCGCCGAGACCCGGGACCTGCTCGTCCGCGCCGGGGAGCTGACGGTCGTGGGCTCCGGGACGCTCGGCTTCGATCGTTCGCTCGACTTTCACGGCCACGTCGTGTTCTCGGCGAAGAAAGCCGCCGAGCTGGTTCGGGCCGTCCGCGAGGCGGCGCGCCTGCGAAACGCGAAGGGGGAGATCGACGTGCCGGTCGTCGTATCGGGGACCGTGACCGACCCCCACTTCGGCGTGGACACGGCGGCGCTGCTCCAGCGCGGCCTGCAGGACGAGCTGGAGCGCCGCCTCAAGAAGGGGCTTCAGGGCATCATCAAGTAGGTTGCCGCCCCAGAGCGGCCGGGTCGATGACGACGTGCTTGATGCGCTGCCTGTTCCAGGTGTAGGTGATGTGCACGAGGCCGTCGGCTGCCTGGATGACCGCGGGGTACGCGTAGCCGTGGGGTCTCGGTTCGCTCTCGAGGGTGAGCGCCACGTCCCACCGCTCGCCGTCGCCTGACAGCGCCACGTCGAGCGGGTAGCGGGGTCCGGAGGTGCGCCCCGCCGGGGGCCGCGAGTTGTTGAAGACGAGGAGGTGCCGGCCGTCCCGTAGCGTCAGCGCGTCGGTCCCGGAGTTGGGGTTCGGCAGGCCGCTCGGCGCGAGCGGGCTCCAGGTGCGGCCGTTGTCGGCCGATCGCGTGGCGGCAAGGACGCCGTTCCGCGTGCGGAGGAGCGCCAGGAGGCGGTCGCCCCCGATGAACAGCACGCTCCCCTGGATCGCCTCGAGCGACTCGGGGCCCTTGTCGATGGGGCCGGCGAACTGCCACGTCGCTCCGCCGTCGCGACTCGCTTCGAAATGAGCGCGCCAGCCGGTCGGAGTGCCTTCGGTGCTCGACGCGCTGAGCCACGTGCCATCGGCGAGCACGACCGGCTTGTTCTTGATCGGTCCCAGCAGGGGCGCCGCGAGCCTCCGCGCCTCGCTCCACGTCGCCCCGCCGTCGGCGGAGGTCCTGACCATGCCCCACCACTCGCGCGGCGACGGTCCCACTTTGTAGAACAGGAACAGCGGGCCAGCGGCCGGCTTGAAGAGCACCGGGTTCCACGTCGGGTGGCGCGTGCCGTCCTCCTGGCGGCCGTCGGCCACTGCTTTTGCCGGCAGCCAGCGTGTGCCGTCGTGCCGGGCGACCCAGATGGAGACGTCGGCCGCCCCCTCGCGGGTACCGCCGAACCACGCGGCAACCAGCCGCCCCGGCGAGGCCTCGACGATCGTCGAGGCGTGACACTCGGGATACGGGGCGTCGTCGTTGATGAACTCCGCTACCTTAACGGGTCCGTTCGGCGCGGCAGACACTGCCGTCGCCTGGCGGTGCATTGCCGCCGCGCCGACAGTGGCCAACCCGACCGACACCGCCGCCAGCCAGCCGAAGAGTCGCATGGCGACGATGATACCGTCACCGGCGTGTGTCACTCGCTGTGTGGCCGTCATGGTCTGAGCCTAGCCCGGCGCGCCCGAAAGCGCCACCATTGTGCGGACGGCGAGCGTGAGCGCCAGGCAGTCCGCCACCCCGCCCATCGTCAGCCGCATCGCCCTGTAGTCGTCGTTCAGCGCACGCAGTCTCCGGAGGTGGTCGCCGCCTTCCTCGATGAGCGCCGCCAGGCTGGCGCCGTCTTCCTTCAGCCGCGCCAGGCCCGCCGGGCCGCACCGGTGAAGGGCGGTCGTATCCTCCACCCTCGTCATCAGGACCGCCATCGCGTAGTGCTGCGCCGTCTCCGGCGAGAGTCCCCGCGCGAGGGCGTCATCGAGCGCCGGGAGGCCGTGGTCGAAGACCGACGGCAAGCCGGCGGCCGCCTCGCCGAGGACTCCCTCCACCCGGTACCCTCGCCTTGCCTGCTCTCCGTGGGAAGGCTCAGCGCCCGTGGCCTCTCCCGGCAGGCGCCGGGCCACGGCCCGGGTCTCGGCTCGCCACCCCGCCGTCGTGCCGGTTTGGTCGGCGGCCGCGGCGAGCAGGAGGAGCCCGGAGAGGAAGATGTAGCCGCGGTGAGCGTTGCTGCCGGCCGCGGCGAGCGCGCGTTCCTCCGCGCGGACACCGGCAGAGACGCAGGCCGCCAGGTCGAGAGGCTCCCCGTCGGCCAGTTCGATCAGGTCCTGGTAGTAGGCCGGGAGCGTGTCAATCGAGCGGCGCATGGACGCGTGCGACAGGTCCGGATGCGAGCCGCTGTCGAGCCGATCCACCAGCCCGGGCTTGGGCGTCAGGTCGAGCTCGGCGCGGGCGCCGTCCGCGAGCGCGCGGGCGAGGGCGACGAGCGGCGAGCGCGCCACCGCGAGCGCCGCCGACGACAGCTCGGCGGAGGAGTGGCGCGCGGTGCGGATGCACTCCACCGCGGCGCGGTCGCAGACGAGGCACCTGCGCGGGGGCAGGCCGAGCGACGCCCGATCCACCTGCGCCCCTCCGGGCGCCAGGACGTCGAGGTCGAGCAGGCGGCCGAAGGGCAGCGATTCCTCGAGACGGACACACGCCACCTTGGCGTTGGCCGCGGTGATCGGCACCTTGAGCAGCGCGTAGGGGCCCAGCGCGTCGCGGCCTTCGGCGAGGAGGCTGGAGCCGGGCAGCTCGGCGGACAGCGCGACGCGAGCCCGGGCGAAGACCCAGCCCAGGCGGGGCGTCATCTTGTCGGGGCCGGGAACGTTCAGGGAGAGGAAGACGAGCGTGGTTCGCCCGGGACGACTCGCCACCCCGCCCAGGAGAGCCGCCCGCGCGTCGCGCGCATCCAGCAGGCTCCGCCGGAGGCCCTCGAGGTCCACCTTCTCCGCCTAGTCCTTCACCTGCCTGACCGCGTCGATGATCGACCCGTCGCGGTACTCGATCAGCGCCACGATGCGATCCTCGAACTCGAGCGGCCGCGGCGTCCCCGTCAGGGCGCAGATCTCCGCCTGCAACTCGCGGATGTCCTTCAGGGGCAGCCTTCGGCGCACGAGCTCCTTCTTCAGGTCGGGGTGACGGTCGGCCACGGCGATGCCCCGCTCGGTCACCACCACGTCGATCGTCTCGCCCGGGGTCGTGATCGTCGTCACCTCGTCGCGCACGATCGGCAGCCGCCCGCGGATCGCCGGCGCGACGACGATCGAGAGCTTCGCCCCCGCCGCCGTGTCGCAGTGGCCGCCGGTGTTGTGGAGCAGCAGGCCGTTCGACTCGGTGTTGACGTTGACGTTGAAGTTCACGTCCACCTCGGTGGCCCCGAGGATGACGCAGTCGAGCATGTTCACCACCGAGCCCCGGTTGAACGGGTTGGCGTAGAGGTCGGCGCTGATCTCGCGGTGCATCAGGTTCCTGCCGATCGACTCCACCGCCCGCAGGTCGAAGCACTGCACGTCGAACAGCGTCCGGAAGTACCCCTCCTCGAGCATGTCCACGAAGTAGCCGGTGATGCCGCCGCAGCCGAAGCTTCCCTTGACCGACCCGGCCAGCATCTTCGTCTTCACCGCGTCGGCGACCGCCAGCGAGGTGCCACCCGCGCCCGTCTGGAACGAGAAGCCGTCGCGCAGCAGGCCCGCCGCCTCGATCACCTCCGCCGCGTAGTGCGCGATCAGCAGCCCCGCCGGATCGCGGGTCACGCGCGTGGTGGTCGACACGATCTTCTTCGGGTCGCCCAGCGAGTCGATCTTCACCACGTAGTCCACGTCGCTCTGCGAAATGCTGACCGGCGACGCGGGGTACGGGACGAGGTGGTCGGTGACGGCGATCACCTTGCGCGCGTAGCGCGCGTCGGTGAAGGCGTAGCCGAGGCTCCCGCAGGCCGACGGGCCGCTCACACCGTTGAGGTTCCCCGTCTCGTCGCAGCACGGCGCGGCGATGAAGGCGACGTCCACCACCACCTCGTCGGTGACGAGCGACCGCGCGCGCCCCCCGTGGCTGCGGACGACGATCGGGAAGTCGAGTTCTCCCCGCGACGCCAGCTCGCCGATCGGGCCGTTGACGCCGGTCTCGCAGCGCGTCACGACGCCCTTGCGGATCGATGGGACGATCGCCGCGTGAACGGGGTGCACCGAGCTGGAGGCGATGGCGATGTCGCGGAACCCCATCGCGTCCAGCTCGGCGACGACCAGGTTGAGGAGCGCGTCCCCGTTGCGGAGGTGGTGGTGCGTGGCGATGGTCATGCCGTCGCGCAGGCCCGATCGCTCGATCGCCGCCCGCAGCGACGGGAGCACCTTGCTCTCGCCCGGGTTGCGCCGCACCAGCGGCCGGGTAGCGCGGTTCACCGCCGGCATGCGCGACCACGGGTCGCGGTACGGCTCGTAGCACCGCCCGTTCCAGCGCTCCGGTACCTCGCGCCCCAGGCTATTCCTGGCCATGCACCACCTCGTCGGACAGCTCGTAGTCGAGCATCCCGAACGCGACGGCCGTCCGGATGGTGCGCGCCGCCCGCTTGACCACCGGGGCGTCCACCATCCTGCCCCGCAGGGAGATGACGCCGGTGCCCATCTCGCGCGCCTTCTTGATCGCCTCCATGACCTCGAGCGCGTGCTCGATCTCCTCGCCGGTCGGCCGGAAGACCTCGTGCACGACCGCGATCTGGCGCGGGTTCACGAGCGACTTGCCGGTGAAGCCGAGCCGCTTGACCAGCTCGGTGTCGGCCCGCAGCCCCTCCATGTCGTTCGCGTCGGCGAAGACACTGTCGATCGCCTGAAGCCCGGCCGCCCGCGCCGCCCAGACGATTTGCATGCGGGCCCCCAGGAGCTCATCGCCCGTGCGCGTCCTCTGGATCTCCATCGACGCCGTGTAGTCCTCGGCCCCGAATGCCAGCGCGACGATCCGGTGCGACGCGGTTGCCGTCTTCACGCAGTTCAGGACCCCGACGGCGCTCTCGATCGAAGGAACGATGGAGAAGAACCCGATGTCGAGGCCGAGCTTCTCCTCGTACTCGGTCAGCAGCGTGTCCAGCCGCTCGACCACTTCGGGATCGTCCGCCTTGGGCAGCCGGATGCCGTCGGGCCGCGCCGGCAGCACCTCGCGCAGGTCGTCGAGCGCGTACTTGGTGTCGAGACCGTTGATCCGGACGAAGATCTCCCGGCTGCGCTTCGGGAACGCCTGCAGGAAGCTTCGGGCGAGGATCCGGGCGGAGTCCTTCTCGGCGAGCGGCACGGCGTCCTCGAGGTCGATCATCACCCCGTCCGCGTCGAAGACGGGGATGTTCTGCAGCATCCCCGGCATGTTGCCGGGGACGTAGAGGAGCGAACGCCGCAGGCGCTGCCGCCGGTCGATCATGGTCACTGGTCCTCGAAGAACAGGGTGTCCACGCCACCCCGCATCGAGTGCTGGCGCTCCACCCCCTCGACGATGTACTCGCCGAGGATGATCTCGCAGGTGGCGAAGACCTCGGCGTCGCGCAGGTGGCCGCCGACCGCCTCGCCCGACGACCGGGCGGCGAAGACGTGAAGGTGCGCGTCCACGCGCCCCTCCTCGTTCGGAACCAGGTTGCCCTCGAGGCCCAGCAGGTCGAGCGGCCCCTCCAGCCGGTGGACCGGCATCCGCGGCTCGGTGATCGGCAGCCGGGCGCCCGCCTGGATGTCGGTGAACTCGACGTCGCGGATCGAACCCA
>DAOPQX010000060.1:0-13793 GCA_035348395.1 Vicinamibacterales bacterium
GCCGTGGTCGTGGACGCCCATGTCGGTCAGGTGGGCGCCCATGGCCTCGAGCGTCCCGCGCCGGCCGATCTCGAGAAACCGCTTCTCGCCGGTCGCATCGAACTGCAGCAGGGCGGAGCCGTAGCGGAAGCCGAGCGTCCACTCCGTCCAGCCGCGCGAGGTGTAACGGCCGGCCGCCGTGTAGACGAGCGTGTCGCTCCCAGGCGGATGATTCCGCTCGATCGCTCGGATCTTGGCACCCGAGAGGCGCCAGAGGCGGTCTATCGGGCCGGAAAGGGCGGCGGGCGTCAGGGAGAGGTCGATCTGCATATCGCCTGCTGGCCGGGGCAAGGGCGGCCGGCGCAGGCATTCAAACCGATCCGGCCCGGCTCGTCAACGGCTCAGCGAATCCTCACTCCCTTCACGGCCCACGGAAAAGCGGGTCTCGATCGTGAGAGGCTCCTCCGAGACGTCTCCGAGGCCGTGGCTGCGCCACAGCGCGGCCAGCTCGCCGCGCCGGCAAAGCGGCATGTGGCGCTCGTCGCGCGCGTCCCACGGCGGGATCGAGGGCCACTGCCGCGTCCCAGAAGACGCGCAGCATCTCCAATCCCTCGCCGTAGTCCCACACGGCCGCGAAGACCACCCCGCCGGGCCGCGTCACACGGACCATCTCCTTCATCGCCCTGGCTGAATCGGGCACGAAGTTGAGAACCAGGAGCGAGAGCGTGCGGTCGAAGTGGGCGTCTGCCAGCCGAAGCTGCTGGGCGGCCGCGAGAACACACGCGACGCCAGCGAAGGTGAGCCAGGCGGAGGCGTTCATGGCTCACGATTACGCAGCAAGGCCAGTACCGAAACGCGCTATTCTTGGCAGTGCATCCCACAAACCGGCTCTTCAGAAGGAGGGTCCCGTGAAAGTCAGCCCCCGGCTCTTCCTCGCGGCGTTCGTGGCGGCCGCCATCGCTGCGGCAGCGCCCGCCCAGGCGCAGGCGCCCGCGCAGGCGCCCGCGTCGGGCAACCCGATCAGCGACGGCTCGCGCTTGATGTTCCAGGTCGTCAGCGGCTTCGTCACCAAGTCCGCGGAGAAGGCGCCGGAGGAGCTGTACGCCTTCAGGCCGACGCCCGAGGTGCGGACCTTCGGGCAGCTGATCGGCCACGCGGCGGATGCCGCCTACTTGATCTGCGCGTCGGCCATGGGCGAGAAGCCGCCCGTGGAGGGGATCGAGAAGACGAAGACGACGAAGGCCGAGCTCGTGAAGGCGCTCACCGACTCGATCGCCTATTGCCAGAAGGCGTATGGGGGGCTGACCGACGCCACCGCGGGGGAGCAGTTGCCGTTCTTTCACGGGAAGATGGCGCGCGTGTCGATCCTCGACTTCAGCACGGCGCACCTGTACGAGCACTACGGCAACATGGTCACCTACATGCGCCTGAAGGGTATCGTCCCGGCGTCGAGCGAGAAGCAGCCGGCGGGGAACTAGACCCGGAGCTCATCGGGGCTCAGCAGCGTCGCAGTCCGTCGATCTCAGCGAAGTCGACGACGAACGTCTCGCCCGATCTCAGGAGGAGGGTGGCGCCCAGCATCGAACCGGATGGCGTCACCTCCTCGATCCGCAGCTCGCGGATCGGGTCCAGCTCCTCCTCGGTCCATTTCTCGTCGTCCCGCCGGTGGAGCAGGACGGCGACCATCAACTCCATCGGCGGGTTCTTCGCCGTGCGGCGGCGGTGCGCGTAGAGGACGGTGCTCTGCTCGGCCTCGGCGTTTCGCCCCGCGTGCACCGTGCAGCGCAGCTCGTCCCATCCGGCGTAGGCAACGAGGGCCAGCCGCCGGCCGGGAATGGAGGCCGTGATCACCTGCCGGCCAGCGCCACGCCACACCTCGGCTCGCCGGCCGTCCACGTGCGGCAGGCCGTAGTGCCCGAGCGTCAGCTCGTGCTCGAAGGCCAGGCGCGAGCGATCCACGCGGATCACGCCGCCCGGGATCGTGATCTCCGCCAGGTCCACGATGTAGCCGATCCCGTCGTTCGGAGGCCGGCGCATGATCGCCTGGCGGTAGAGGACGCCGCCGCGCACGCCGTTGTAGAGCATGGCCTGCGAGGTGTTGAAGCGCGCCAGCCGCGCCGCCTCCTCCGGCACCGCCACCCCCGTCAGATAGAAGTTGACGTCCTCGCCGCGCGTGTCGCGCGGGTCGAGGCTGCGGAAGCTGTACTCCATCGCGGTTCCGCCGTCGGGATCGTGGTCCTCCCACGGAAAGTGCGTGTTGTAGGCCAGCTTCGAGTAGTTGCGGTCTTCGTAGTAGGTCTTGCCCGGAACGATCTCCGATGTGCCCGTGCTCCCGTGGTTCACGAGCACGAGCCCCGGGCGCTCGAGCACGGTCCTCACCGACCGGCCGCCGAGCGCCTCCCACGGCCCGTCGTGCTCGCGCGCCGTCCAGAAGGGCGAGTCCTCGGGGAGCGCCAGCGCGATGAACGGCAGGAACATGATGAACGGGCTCGCCGGGCAGCTGTAGCTCTGGAGGACGAACTCGCGGTGGCCGTAGAAGCCGAGACTCGGCACGTCGTTCTCGAAGAAGTCCTCTCGCGTGAGGAACTGGAGGAGCGACCCTGAGCAGAGCCGGCGCGCCCAGCCCGGGTCGAGCGGCGGCTCCCCCTTCAACATGAACGACACGGGGAACCCACCCGAGATCCACGTCCGGTAGCAGATGCTTCGTGCCCACATGTTGACGAAGCCGTCGCGGCCGAAGAAGCGCGGGTAGGTGGCCATCAGCCGTCGCGCCGTCTGCTCGAGCGCGGCGGCGATCTCGGGGTAGTGCTCGTCGCCGAACGCGCGGTTCCAGATGGTCACGTACACGACGAACAGGCTGATCGTGTAGTAGTTGTAGGTCTGCTCCAGGTACCAGCCGTCACCCGAGTGGTACGACGCCACCCACATCAGGTGGCTCTTCAACAGGTCGTCGTCTATCTCGTAGCCATGCTTGCGGAGGAACGACAGCGCGACGATGTTGAAGATGCGCCAGTTGTTCTGGGTGGTGCGGTGGTGCGCCCACTTCGAGATGGTGGGGAGCATCTCCCGCTTCTGTTCGTCGGTGAACCACGGCCACAGCACGTCGGGCAGCAGCAGCAGCGTCTTGAACAGCCCCCCGAACTCGCAGGTGAACTGGTAGGTGGCGTCGGGCAGTTCCTCGGGCCAGGGGATCGAGCCCGGGTGCCCCGGCGTGAACGCGTTGTAGACCTGCCGGCAGTAGTAGTCGCGCAGGCTGACGTTGTTGATCGCGGCGGCGGGATCGACGTGCAGCAGCGGCCCGGCCAGCGTGAAGGTCCGCTCGATCGCCTCGAACTCGTGCGCCCGGTGACGCCAGGGCGGGTCGCCCGGCTGCGGATACGTCTTGCCGGGCACCAGCGGGAACGACAGGGGCCGGTCTGGCGACGCGACGTGCCGGAACGCGCGCCCGAGCACGTACCGCGCACAGTCCAGGTAATGCTTCCGCGTCATACCGGTGAGCGGGCTCAGGTCGAAATCCGGTTCTCTGATCTCGAACGCGCCCTTCATCGCAGTTCCCTCCCGGATGCAACGTGGGCACGCTAACCCCGGGGTGCGGGACGTGTCAAACGAGGGGAGGCAGCGTGCCGGCATTTCTTGACAGCGGCCGGCTGGACATGGATAGTCCGGACGTTCGCGTCGAACGCGGAGGAACCCTTCGATGAGGCCTGTCTCACGCTTCAGGATCGCATGGGCCGTCGCCGCGGCGGCCGCCTTGGGCGTCGCGCTCGCGGCGCAGCAGCCGTCTCGCCCGTCCGCAGACGAGGTGCGTGCCCAGTACACGAAATACGAATACAGGGTGCCCATGCGCGACGGCGCGCGGCTCTTCACGTCCGTGTACGTTCCGAAGACGTGCACGACGGGCTGGCCGATCATGCTCAACCGCACGCCCTACAGCGTCGGGCCCTACGGCGCCGACAACTATCGCCCGGCGCTCGGCCCCTCCGAGCACTTCCAGGAGAACGGCTTCATCTTCGTCTACCAGGACGTGCGGGGCCGCTACATGTCCGAGGGGACATGGGCCGAGGTGCGCCCGCACAACCCGTCGAAGTCCTCGCCGAAGGACGTGGACGAGGCGAGCGACACGTACGACACCATCGAGTGGCTCGTCCGTCACGTTCCCTGCAACAACGGGCGGGTCGGCATGTGGGGCGTGTCGTACCCGGGCTTCTACGTCTCGGCCGGCATGATCGACGCCCACCCCGCGCTCAAGGCGGCCTCGCCGCAGGCGCCCGTCACCGACTACTACCTGGGCGACGACTCCTACCACAACGGCGCCTTCATGCTTGCGGCCAACTTCGGCTTCTACGGCGCGTTCCAGCCCCGGCTCGGTGCGCCGCAGCCCCCGGGCCCGCGGGTGCCGTTCGACTACGGCACACCCGACGGCTACGAGTTCTACCTGAACATGGGATCGCTGCGAGCCGGGGCCGAGAAGTACGGCCTGTCGAGCAACCCGCACTACATGATCAACCTCGATCACACGACCTACGACGACTTCTGGAAAGCCCGTTCGATCTGGCGCCACTTCAGCAAGCTGACGGCCGCCGTGCTCACGGTGGGCGGCTGGTTCGACGCGGAGGACCTGCAGGGCCCGCTGCGGACCTACCGGCAGGTCGCGCAGGCGAGCCCCTCGACGAGCAACCGGATCGTCATGGGTCCGTGGACGCACGGGGGGTGGTCGCGGGGCGACGGCTCGGGCGTCGGCAACGTCGACTTCGGCCAGAAGACCGCCTCGTACTACCGGGAGTCGATCGAGTTCCCGTTCTTCGCCCGGCTGCTCAAGGACGCCAAGGTGAGCGACCTCGCCGCGGCGACGATGTTCGAGACCGGGACGAACCGGTGGCGCACCTTCGACGCGTGGCCGCCGAAGGGCGTCACGCCGCGCGCCTTGTTCCTGCGGGAATCGGGCCGCCTCGAGACCGAGCCGCCGCCCGCGGGCGACGCGTTCGACGAGTACGTTTCCGACCCGATGCGGCCCGTGCCCTACGTGGGGTACGTGCAGATGGGCATGCAGCGCGACTACATGACCGAGGACCAGCGCTTCGCCGCCAGGCGCCCCGACGTCCTCGTCTACCAGACCGAGCCGCTCGACGACGACCTGACCGTGCTCGGCCCCATCAAGGTCACGCTGCACCTCTCCACGACAGGCACCGACAGCGATTTCGTCGTCAAGGTCGTGGACGTGTACCCGGCAACCTACCCGCAGCCCGAGTGGACCGGCCCGGCGCCTCGCCCGGCGAACTACGTGCGCATGGGCGGCTACCAGCAGCTCGTGCGCGGCGAGCCCTTCCGAGGGAAGTTCAGGAGGAGCTTCGAGAAGCCCGAGCCGTTCGTCCCGGGCCAGCCCGATCTGCTCGAGTTCGAGATGCCTGACGTGGCGCACACGTTTCGCGCGGGCCACCGGCTGATGGTGCAGGTGCAGAGCTCGTGGTTCCCGCTGACGGACCGCAACCCGCAGACCTTCACCGACATCCCGAGCGCAAAGCCGGGGGAGTTCAGGAAGGCGACCCAGCGGATCTTCCGTTCGGCGGCCCGGCCCTCGTCGATCACGCTGCTCGTCGAGGCGCCGGCGGCGCCTCTTGAAGTGACGAACGCCGGGAGCGCCGTCAGCGGCGGGACGCGGGCTCTGTCGTCCCGAACACGGTGAACTCGGCTACGCCCGGCGTGATGCCCTTCGGCCAGCCGGTGACGACCAGGCGCGCCCGCCGGCCGACGGCGGGCGTAATCTCCCGGTAGTCCACCAGCAGATCCTCGTTGCTGGCCGTGCGGTCGAGGATCGTCTGCCAGGTGCCCGCGGTCGTCTCCAGCTCGACGCGGTACCGGTAGGGACCGGGTCGCACGCCGCGGTTCGTGTCCAGGCCGATGTCCCGCCAGGCAATCCGCACGGCGTGCACGGAGGCCGGCGCGTACAGCCGGCTAGTCAGCGTGGGCGCGGGGTCGCCTTCAACAGGCATCCACCAGGTTCGCAGGTCGTTGTCCACCGCGAGGCGTCCCGTGACGTTCGGCGCGCTCGACGAGGCGATCGTCTGCACGCCGCCGTTGAGGTGCACCCACCCGGTGTCGGCCGGCCCTTCTCTGCCCGGCCCGCTCCCCGGGAGCCACTGCGGCGTCGAGGTCGCCCGTGGCACGCGGATTTGCCCGTCCGGGCCGAACTCCACCGGATCCATGCCCACGCGCCGCTCGAAGCCATGCGCGGCGCCCGCCGCGATCGTGTAGAACACCCACCAGCGGTCGCCGGGACCCCGGACGATCGCCCCGTGCGCCGTCCCGGTGACGAGTCCCGCCGTGGTCCGGAAGATCGGGTTGTGCGCCTGCGGCGTGAACGGGCCGAGCGGCGACGTGCCGACGTAGGCCCCCATCGCGTAGGCGCGGTGCTCGGTCCCGCCCGCCGAGTAGGTCAGGTAGTAGCGCCCCTCGCGCCGGATCATCCACGCCCCCTCGATCCAGCCGGCATTGCGCTGCTGGTTGTGCTCGCCGACCCGCTCCCAGGGATGGGCGTCGGGTGAGAACGGGATCAGCTTTTTCGCGGGCCCGATCGGCCGGGTGGGGTCGGAGGGATCGAGCTCGATGCCGAAGATCCCCGCCGTCTCGGTGCAGCCCCAATAGAGGAACAGCCTTCCGTCATCGTCTGCGAACAGCATCGGGTCGGTGGTGACCGGCAGCCCGGCGGGAAGCTTCGGCCGGCCAAGCTCGGTGAAGGGGCCGAGCGGAGAGTCAGACGCGTAGATTGCCGACTCGCTGGCCATCAGGAGGAACCGGCTGCCCTGCCGCACGATGGTCGGAGCGTAGCCGGCGTCGCGGACGTTGAGCGGGTGATGCTGCCACGTGGCGCCCATGTCGTCGCTCACCCATGCCATGTCCACCGAGGGATACAGGAACCACTTGCCGTCGTGCCAGAGGGCGGCGGGGTCGGCCAGCTCGCGGTACTGCTCGACCCGATCGACGAACCACAGGAACGACCCGTCGGTCTTGTCGCCGGCTCGCAGATCCCTCACGAGGCGGCCGACCGGGTAGTTGGGGATTGGGAGCGGATTGCAGTAGGTGCGCGGCGCGCCGGCGGTCGAAGGCGCCTGGCCTGGCGCCGCCGCGACCAGCGCGGATGCAAGGACGAGGAGCACCACGAGGGTACGAACGCGCATCGAAAAGTCCTCCACTGGCACTGTCGGGGTTGAGCCTTGCGCAGGCGGCCCGAAGCCAGCTGTCACCTATCCGCTGTCAGCTGTTCTGCGGTCCCCAAGTCTTCCTCCAACTCCTCGAGGCTGCGGCCCTTGGTCTCGGGAACCCTGGCGCGGACGAAGACGAAGCCGGCGAAGCAGATTGCGGCGTAGATCCAGAAGGTGACCGCGATCCCCACCGTCCGCTGCAGCAGCGGGAACGCGAAGGTCAGGATGAAGCACGCGGTCCAAAGCGCCGAGACGGCCGCCGACACGGCAGCGCCGCGCACACGGTTCGGGAAGATCTCGGCGATGAGCACCCAGGTCACCGGCGCCAGCGACAGCGCGTACGCGCCGAGCGAGCACAGCGTGAACACCAGCACCGGGAGCCCCTGGAGCCCCGCGGCGTAGGCGGCTCCGAGCAGGAGGTGCGAGACGCCGATGGCGGCGCACCCGGCCAGCATCAGGGCGCGGCGGCCCACCCGATCGACCACCGCGATTGCGATCAGCGTGAACACCAGGTTGATCGTGCCGGTGATCACGATGTTGAACATGATGTCGCCGATGCCGTACCCGGCCGACCGGTAGATCTCCTCCGCGTAGTTGAAGATCGAGTTGATGCCGCTCCACTGCTGCAGCACGGCGAGGGCCACGCCCACCAGCACGATTCCCCGCACGGCAGGATCGAGCAGGGCCCGCAGCTCGGCGACGGCCCGCCGGCTGGAAATGGCGCCTGGCCCCGTTTCGTGCGACACGGTGCGCGCGATGTCGGCCAGGGCCGCGGAGGCGTAAGCCTCGCCGCCAATCCGCGCCAGCACGCGCCGTGCGCGCTCGCTCTGCCCCGAGACGATCAGCCACCGCGGGCTCTCAGGCACCACGAGCGCCCCGGCGAGGAAGACGAGCGAGGGGACAGCGACCGCGGTGAACATCCAGCGCCAGCCGTACGCCACGTTCCAGGCCGCCCGCGCCGCCTCGACGTCCGCGATGCCGGGGAACGGCAGCAGCACGGCGATGATCCAGTTGACGACCTGGGCCGAGAGGATCCCGATGACGATGGTGAGCTGGTTGACGGCGACCAGCCGGCCCCGCAGGTGCGGAGGAGCCACCTCCGCGATGTACATCGGCGAGAGGGTCGAGGCCATGCCGATTGCCGTGCCCCCCGTGATCCGCCAGGCGACGAAGGCCCCGAACGAGCCCGCCCACCCGGTCAGGACCGACGAGCCGGCGAAGAGCAGCGCCGAGGCGACGAGCAGCCGCTTGCGTCCGAACCGATCGCACAACGCGCCGGTGACCAGCGATCCCGCCAGGCAGCCGACCAGGGCGCACGAGTTCGCCCACCCGATGGACGCGGCCGTCGTCAGGCCGAAGCTCTTTTCGAAGAACGGCTTCGCTCCCCCGATCACCACCCAGTCGTAGCCGAAGAGCAGGCCGCCCATCGCGGCGACCAGCGAGATGGTCCACACGTAGCCGAGGTTGTAGCGCGGCGTCATCGGTACTCCGCGACGGCCTCGAGCATCGCGAGGACGTTCTCGACGGGCACGTCCGCCTGCACGTTGTGGATCGCGGTGAAGACAAAGCCGCCGCCGGGCGCAAAGATCTCGATGCGCCGGCGCACCTCGTCGCGCACCTCGGCCGGAGTGCCGAAGGGCAGCGTCCGCTGCGTGTTGACGCCGCCGCCCCAGAACACCAGCCGGCCGCCGAAGCGCCGCTTCAGGTCTACCGGGTCCATCCCGCGGGCCGAGCACTGCACCGGGTTCAGGATGTCGAAGCCGGCCTCGACGATCGACTCGAGCAGCGGCTCGATGCCGCCGCAGCAGTGCATGAACGTCTTCCACGGCGTGTGCGCGTGGATCCACCCGTTCACCTTCTGCTGGTACGGCATGTACAGGTCCCGGTACATCTTTGGGCTGCAGAAGGGGCCGTTCTGCGTGCCGAAGTCGGTGCCGTTCGTCTGGATGACCGCGACCCGGTCGCCGACCGCCGCGTGCAGCCGCTCGAGGTTCTGCACCGCGATCTCGGCCTGCCGCTCGAACACGGCGCGGATGTAGGCGGGCCGCGTCAGGGTGCTGGCGTACCACTCCTCGATGCCGCGAATCCCGCGCGGCTGCCTGAGGCTGGCGCCGGGCACCAGCGCGATGTCGCCGAAGGTGAGGCCGCCGAACGTGCAGAAGAGCGCCCGCTCGGTGGTGCTCCACAGGCAGTCGGCCAGCCGCGCGTAGTGCGCCAGCTCGGCCTCGTCCGCCAGCATGAACTCCTCGGTGTTGTCGGAGGGGTCGAGCCGCGCCGGGTCGATCGGCTGCGGCCGCTCGATCGGATCGAAGAAGGGGCCCCCCGGCAGCATGCGCGCGCTGGGACCCACGCTGCGGTCGTTCGCGGGCCACTGCAGCAGGTCGCCGTTCGGCTCGTAGGCCGTGTTGAAGTCCACCGGCACCAGCACCGGCGTCCCGTCGGCCAGCTGCCACTCCTTGAACTCGGCCTGCGGGAACCCGAACATCGTTCCCGTGCCGTGCAGGCTGACCGTGTCCGCGTGCAGCGCGGCGGCCAGGTCGGGCGCAATCTCGCCCAGCATCTGGCACACCTCGACCACCTTCACGGGCGTGCCGGGCGCGTCGAGGCCCAGCGCCTGGCGCAGCTTGTAGACCACGCTGACGTGAATGCCCGTCTGGAACCCGCCGCCGAAATCCACCGGCAGCCTGTCGGGCTCGGTGTGAGCGCAGGCCGCAGCAATCCGCTCGCGCGATGTCATGCGATGCCTTCTACATTGTTCATTCGGCCTTCTACATTCGGAACCTCTGCCCGCCTCGCGGCCCGGCCTCCATCCGCACGAGCATCACGCCGTGCCGCCCGACGCTCGCGCTGTACTCGTCCGCGAACACGCCGACATCCTTCCACCGCCACAGATCGCGCACGCGACGCGGACCCACGCCCAACTCCGCCATCCTCACTGCGATGGTCCGCGTCTCCTCCGACAGGTTGAACAGCCCCACCGCCAGCGACCCGTCCTCCAGCGGCTTGGCCAGCACGAACTCGTCGTCCGTCTTGCGGACAATGCGGGCCTGAATGCCGAGGGAATCCTGATCGACGGCGATGACCTCGGCGTTGTTCAGGACGTTCAGCGTGAACGGGTCGAGGCGGGTGATGTCGCCGGAGTAGAAGAGCGGCGCCGCCATCAGGGCCCACATCGACATGTAGGAGTACTGCTCGTTGGGTGTGAGCGTGGTGGGCTTCGGCGCCTCGTTGATGTCGTGCGCGTTGCCCACGTAGCCGATGAGGATGTAGTCGGGGTCGTTCCAGTGGCCCGGGCCTGCGAACGCCGAGTGCTCGGCGTTCCGGAACCCGATCGAGTAGAAGCCGGGCAGCCGCTGGCCCTTCTCGAGACCGAGGTCGCCGGTGGTTCGCCAGGAGTGGCCGCCGACCGACGCGCCCCACGTCCAGACGTCGCCCATCCCGTACTGACACAGGTTGAACACGATGTCGCGGGGTTGCTCCTTCAGCAGCGCGCCCATCAGGCGGTACGGCTTCTGGAGCCGCTCGGGGTCGGGTGCGCTCCCCTTCGGCGCAACCTTCTCGTACGAGCACCAGTCGTACTTGAGGAAGTCGAATCCCCACTCGACGAACCGCGCCACGTCCTGCGCCTCGTGCTCGTGCGAGGCATGGAAGTCGGCGCACGTGAGAGGGCCGGGCGAGGTGTAGAGGCCGGCCTTGAGCCCGAGGGAGTGGATGTAATCGGTCATCCCCTTCATGTCGGGGAAGCGGCGGTTCGCGTTGATCATCCCACGCTCGTCGCGCGCCGGCCCCGTGAGCGCCGGGTCGTTCGATCCCGGCTTCCCCATCCACGCATCGTCGATGTTCACGTACTGGTATCCGTGGTCGGCCATGCCCGAGCTAATCATGATGTCGGCGGCCTTCCGCATCAGCTCGTCGCTCGGCTGCTCGTAGAAGGTGTACCAATCGTTCCAGCCCATCGGCGGCGTCAGCGCCAGCGCGTCGCCAACGACGATGCGGAAGGGCCGACTGGCCCGGCCGCGTGCGTTCGAGGCGATGAGCGTCAGCTCGTGGGAGCGAGGCGTCAGATCCGTGATGGTGCCGCGCACGATTCCGGTTGCTTCGTCCAGCGCCAGGCCCGCGGGCAGGCCCTCCGCGCGAAAGCGCATCGGGCGGTCGCCCGTGGCCGGGATGCGGTAGAGGAACGGGCGGCCGGGCCGCACCCCGTAGACCGACGGGCCGTTGATGCGAGGCGTTGGCGGCGGGGGCGGCGTCAGGATGCCGGGTTCGCCGCCCGCCTGGCCCTCGGACCGCGTGGCTTGGGCGGCGACGCCCGCAAGGCCGAGGAAGACGACGGCGGGCAGCAGCAGGAGCGAACGAGGTCGGGTCGCCATGGCCCGGGATTCTATCCCCGATTCGCTACGAAATGGTGGTTGGCGGGAGGGTCGGTCAGCTGACCCCCGTCGGTGGTAGGATGCCACCCCGGGGAGGGGCCATGAACTCCATCGTGAAGGCGAGCGCGCTGGCCGGTTGCTTCGTCGTCTTCGGTGTCGTGGTCGCCGGACCTCGCGTGGGCGTCTGCGCCCGGCAGGGGGCGCCGTGCCAGGCGCTGAAGGAGTGGACCACCGCCGAGGACCACCAGCAGATGATGGGCCAGCTCGGCATCAAGGCGCTCCGCCCGGGGCCGAGCGGCAACGAGAAGGACCCCAACCACGCGAACTACGACGAGACGCTCGCCAACCCCTTCCCCGACTTGCCCGAGCTGCTGACGCTGAAGAACGGCCGCACGGTGACCGACGCGGCCGGGTGGGCCGAACGGCGCAAGGAGATCGCCGAGGACTTCGAGCGCGAGGTGATCGGGCGGATCCCGCCGAACGTGCCCAGGGTCAGCTGGTCGAATGCCGCCCGACAGGAAGCAACGCTCGCCGGCATCCCGGTGGTCGGGCGCCAGCTGGTGGGCCGCGTGGACAACTCGGAGTGCCCTGCCATCGCGGTGGAGATCCAGCTCACGCTCGTCACGCCCGCCGACCTGAAGACGAGGGTGCCGGTGATGATCATGTTCCGCGGCGGCAGCCTCGGCCAGGCGCTCGGAACGGCGCCGCCTCCAGCCATGCCGCCCCGCTTCACGCCGCCGCCCGGAGCGCTCGGCTACGATCCGCCCGCCACCGAGCAGCTGCTCGCGGCCGGCTGGGGGTTCGCGTTCCTCAACCCATCGAGCATCCAGGCGGACAACGGCGCGGGACTGACGCGCGGGATCATCGGCCTGGTGAACAAGGGCCAGCCGCGGAAGCCTGACGACTGGGGGTCGCTGCGCGCCTGGGCCTGGGGCGCCGCGCGCGCGCTCGACTACCTCGAGACCGATCCCGCCGTGGACGCGAAGCGAGTCGGCATCGAGGGAGTATCGCGCTACGGCAAGGCCGCGCTCGTCACGATGGCGTTCGAGCCGCGCTTCGCGGTGGTGCTGGTCGGGTCGTCGGGCGAGGGGGGCGCGAAGCTGCACCGCCGCAACTTCGGCGAGGCGGTCGAGAACCTCACAGGCTCGGGCGAGTACCACTGGATGGCCGGCAACTTCCTGAAGTACGGCGCCTCGGACGCGGTCTTCGGCAGCAGGAACGCCGGTGACATCCCGGTGGATGCCCACCAGCTGATCGCGCTCTGCGCGCCGCGGCCCACCTTCATCAGCTACGGCATCCCGGAGATGGGCGACGCGAAGTGGCTCGACCAGCAGGGCAGCTTCATGGCGGCGGTGGCGGCCGGGCCCGCCTTCCGGCTGCTCGGTGTGAAGGACCTCGGCACGTCCGACGACTACAAGACCGAGAAGATGCCCCCGGTCAACGTCGGCCTCCTCGACGGGCACCTGGCGTGGCGGCAGCACGACGGCGGCCACACCGACGCGCCGAACTGGAAGTGGTTCCTCCCCTGGGCGAACCGGCTGCTGGGGTACCAGCGGCCGCCGAGGACGTGGCCCGCCGACCGGCCGTCGCCGCGCTGGGACGCCAACTCCCTGGTGGCGCATCAGCAGCTGCTCGCCAAGGCGAAGGCGGGTCGCATCGACGTCTACTTCCTCGGCGACTCGATCACACGGCGCTGGGGCGCCACCGACTACCCCGAGCTGCTTCAGAACTGGAAGAAGAACTTCTTCGGCTGGAACGCCGCCAACTTCGGCTGGGGCGCCGACGGCACCGAGCACATCCTCTGGCGACTCGAGCACGGCGAGCTGGACGGCGTGAACCCGAAGGTGATCGTGGTTCTGGCGGGCACCAACAATCTGGGGGGCGAGACAACCGGCGACGGAAAGGTCGAGGAGATCACGCGCGGCCTGCGTGCCATCGTGGACGCCTGCCGCGCGAAGGCGCCGGGCGCAACCGTCGTCCTGACGGCCATCTTCCCGCGCAACGACAACCTCGCCGTGCTGCCCCAGATCGCCCGCGTCAACGCGAACCTGGCGAAGATGGCCGACGGCAAGACCGTGCGCTACCTCGACGTCAACGACAGGCTGGCCGACAAGGACGGGCGCCTCTTCCCTGGGATGATGGGCGACGGCCTGCACCCGACCGTCAAGGGTTACCAGGTGTGGGCCGACGCGCTGAAGCCGATCCTCACCGAGCTGCTCGGCCCGCCGGCGGCGACCGACCAGGC
>DAOPQX010000061.1:0-13652 GCA_035348395.1 Vicinamibacterales bacterium
CGGCTGAATTACTTCAGGCTCTCCAACCGGCCGGTCACCGACGAGCAGATGCGCAACCCGATCGGCATCATCCCGGTTGCCCGGCGGCCGCGCGTGATCCTGCGGTACGCCGACGCCCGCGACCTCCTGGTGTCGGGCCTGCTCGACGGAGGCGCCGACATCGCGCAGCGGCCCGCGGTCATCGACGCGCCGCTCGGCCGCGGCCACGTGATCCTCTTCTCGAACAACCCGATGTGGCGTGGGGAGACGCAGGGCAGCTACGCCCTGGTGTTCAACGCGATCCTGAACTTCGACCAGCTCGACGCGGGGAGGAAGCTGGACCCGCGCTGAGGGTGCCGCACCGTCATACGTATAATCGGGTCAGCCACTGCCCCGAGGAAAGGCGAGCCGTGCGACGGATCATTCCCCTGTTTGCAGCCGTGCTCGTTCTGGCCACCCTGCCCTGGCCGCCGGGTCCCGCCATCGGCGCCGAGAGGGAATCCTTCATGCTCGCCGTCCTCCGGCGCGACGGCGTCGTCATTCCCTTCGCCCACTACAACGCCCGTACGAGAGGCCTTCTGCAGCGGGGCGGACGCTGGTTGAACCCGTGGCCGGAGGCAGGGAAGGATTTCGAGATCCCGCTGCAGCTCTCGGACGTTCCCGACGACTGGTGGCCCGGCAGGCAGCCGGTCACCTCCTGGACTGCGTGGCCCCTGCAGGGGGCGAAGACCGAGATCGAGAGCCAGGCCCCGGTGGCGGTCATTGCGCACTGCCAGCTCGGCCTCGGGATCCGGACCTCGTACAAGCCGCCGGAGCCCCCTCCGCCCGAGAACGTGCAGCCGTACCCGAAGGATGGGCTCGCCACCTCGGGCCCGGTCACCGTCGAGCGGCCGGTGCTGCTCGAGCCCTCGGCGAATGAGTGGAAGGCGGCCTCCGAAGCGGTGGCGACCGAGGTCACCTACCTCGAGGAGAAGGTGGTGACAAGTCTCACGTTCGGCGCGCGCTGGCACCACCCGGCATCGAGCCGCGAGCGCGCCACCACGCCGTTCACGCCCGAGACGATCATCCGAGTCACGCCGCGCGCCCTCTATTTCGAGGGCGTGAAGACGTACGGCCCCCCGGCGGGGGTGGTCGGCCGCCGCGGCACGCAAGTTCCCAACCGCTGCAACATCCTCACGTACGCCGCCGGCTGGGTGCTGTTCTCGAGCGACGGCAAGCCGAAGGTGAGGGCGTCGGCCGACGTCACCGACTGCAACCGCGAGGGGATGGTCTACAGCCTGCCGCTCGGGATCATCCCGCAGGAGGATGGCGTCCTGTCGATCGTCCAGGTGTCGGGATGGGGCTACGAGCGCTACGAGGTGCTCGAGGTGCGGGGCGACGAGGTCAAGTTGCTGCTGGCCGTCCCGGGAGGGTGGTGCCGGGGGACGTAACCCTCACCCTTTTGCCTCCCCCGCCACCGCCTGCGCGTGGTCGAGCGCGCGGCGCACCGACAGGCCGCGCCGGAACAGCAGGCCGATGCCGACGGCGGTCCACACGAGGATGCGCGCCTTCCTCACCAGGGCCAGCGTGACCAGCGAGGCCGGCAGCAGCGCCAGCGGCAGCGCGAGCAGTGCGTTGCCCGCCTCGTCCACTCCCAGCCGCAGCGGCACGAACTTGAACAGCACGTTGATCACCCGGCCGGTCGACTCCACTACCAGCGCGGTCAGCAGCGTGACGCTCCCGGGCACGATCAAGGTGAGCGTGACGTAGACCTCGGCGACGCCCGCCAGGTGGAAGGCCGCCTCGTACAACGCGAGCGGCGCCAGGCTGCGCCCATTCCTCGCGGTGAAGGTGGTGATGTCGTCCTCGAAGCGGCGGACGCGCGGGATCCGGCCCGACACCCACACCGGCACCAGCGACCGGGCGTCGAGCCACCCGGCCGCAGAGCTGAGCGGGTGCACTCTCGCCTTCAACAGCACGCAGGCGGCTCCGATGACGACCGCCACGCCAACCAGCGCGCCGTAGCTCACCGCGCGGAGGTACTCCGGCATGCTGTAGGCGAGCAGGAACGCCGCCGCCCCGATGCCGATCATCAGTGCGACGCTGGCGGTGTAGAAGATGTTCTCGACGACGATGGCGGAGAAGGCGGAGCGAAAGGGGACGCGACCGCGCACGAACGCCGCCTTCGACGGCTCGCTGATGACGTTGGCGAACGGCGTGGCGTTCCCGAGCGCCTCGCCCATCAGCGTCGCGTCGAGCGCCTCGCCGAACCGCAGCCGCGGCTCCCCTTCGACGCACCGCATCCACGCCAGGCTTCGGAACACCAGCCGCAGGCCGGAGAGCGCGAGGATCGTCGCGAAGCCGCCCCACCCGAGCCGCCGCACACCCTCCCCGATCTCCTCGAGGCCCACGTTGCGCAGCGTGAAGGCGAACAGTGCCACGCAGGCCGCCGCCACGAGCAGGGTCAGCAGCGTCGCACGCGCCTTGTGTCTGGAGGGGGCGTGAGGTGTTTGCATCATCGGGTCCGGCCGGCGGCGGCCGGTGAACCTCCCCATTCTAGCGGGAACGCTGCTATCATGTCGGCCGTTTCCGCCTCGTCTGGCGGTGCTTTCCCGTGCCCCTGCGGGTACGGCTGCTCGGAGGAACCCATGAAGCGCGTGCGACTGGCGGCGGCGTTGGCCGTCTCTGCCCTGTTGCTCTCGACGGCGGCCGTTTCGGCCGACGTCAAGATGCAGCAGAAGACCCAGGTCAAGTTCGAGGGGATGCTGGGCCGGATGATGAACCTGTTCGGCGGCAAGGCCGCGAAGGAAGGAATCGTCCAGACGGTCTCGGTGCAGGGCGACCGCAAGGCGACGCTCTCGGGCGACTCGGGCGAGATCGTCGACCTGGCCGAGGAGAAGGTCTATCAGCTCAACCTGAAGGACAAGTCGTACACGGTGAAGACGTTCGCCGAGATCCGCCGCGAGATGGAAGAGGCGGCTCAAAAGGCCGAGAAGGAGGCCCGCAAGTCGGAGCGCGACAAGGACCAGCCCGAGATGCAGGTGGACTTCGACGTCAAGGAATCTGGCCAGCGCAAAACCATCAACGGCTTCGACTGCCGCGAGGTCGTGACCACCATCACGGTCCACGAGAAGGGCAAGCCTCTCGAGCAGGGGGGCGGCATCGTGATGACCGCCAACTCGTGGATCGCCCCGAACGTCCCGGGCGCGAAGGAACTGGCCGACTTCAACCTGCGCTACGCGAAGCAGATGATGGGCGCCGCCAACGCCCAGCAGATGATGCAGGCCTTCGCGATGTACCCCGGCATGAAGGAAGCGATGGAAAGGTTCCAGAGCGAGCAGGTCAATCTCGAAGGGACGCCGATCCAGACCACCGTGGTGCTCTCGGCGGCCGGCTCGCCCGAGCAGGCGCAGGCCGCCGGGCGCGAGGACAGCCCGCGCGGGGGTGGTGGCGTGATGGGCGGCCTGATGGGGCGCTTCGGCCGCAAGAAGGCCGACCCCAGCAAGGACGCCGGGGCCGGCGCGACGCCGGGCCGGACGACGATCATGACGAGCACCACCGAGACGCTCAGCATCGCGACCGCGGTGGACGCGGCCGCCCTGCAGGTGCCGGCGGGGCTGAAACTGAAGAACAAGTAGCCCGCCACGCCGGAGCCGCGCAGGCGGCGAACCGGGCTTGCCCGCCGGAGCCGCGCAGGCGGCGAACCGGGCTTGCCCGCCGGAGCCGCCGCAGCGGCGAACCGGGCTTGCCCGCCGGAGCCGCCGCAGCGGCGAAGGCGGGTGTTCGTTTTCGGGACGAGGCCGTGTCGGCCTCGCACAGGCCGGCCCCGGGGGCCGGCCTGACCCCTACCGCATAAGTCCTTTGTTTCGTTCTGATTGGGCGTAGCTCAAGACATGGCACGCCTCTCGCCCCTCCCCCAGCGACTTGCCGTGGAGCCACCGCCGTGATCCTTTCGCCGGCTGCTCTCGTCTAAGGGAATCGAGCATGGTTGATATCCAGCGTCCCGCCAGCGTCGCGCGAAACAAGAAGATCCGCCGCATCGTCTTCGCCGCGGTGGCCATCGTGGCGATCGGCCTGATCACGGTGGCCCTGTCGCGGCTGAAGCCGGCGGCCCCGACCGTGGAGCGGGCCACCGTCTGGGTTGACACCGTCAAGCGTGGCGACATCACGCGGCAGGTGCGCGGGCTGGGTACGTTGGTCCCGGAGGAGATCCGCTGGATCCCGGCCGTGACCGACGGCCGGGTCGAGCGCATCCTGATCTATCCTGGCACCCCGGTGACGCCCGACAGCATCCTGCTCGAGCTCAGCAACCCGACCCAGGCGCAGGCGTTGCTCGAGGCCGAGCAGCAGCTCAAGGGAGCCGAGGCGCAGCTGCTCAACCTGCGGAGCCAGCTCCAGAACGAGGTGCTGGCGCAGGAGGCGGCGGCGGCCACGGCGGCGGCCGACTACCGCGCCGCGAAACTGCAGGCCGAGGCCGACGCGCAGCTGGCGTCGGAGGGCCTCGTCTCGTCGCTGACGACCAAGCTGTCGCAGGTGAAGGCCGAGAACCTCGAGGGGCGCGACCGCACCGAGCAGAAGCGGCTGCAGCAGATGAAGGACTCGGTGCAGGCGCGGCTCGCCACCCAGCAGGCCGAGGTCGACCGCCTCCGCGCGCTGCTCGCGCTGCGCCGCAGCCAGACGGCCTCGCTGAAGGTGCGGCCCGGGATGGCCGGCATGCTGCAGCAGGTCGAGGTCCAGGTGGGCCAGCAGGTGACGCCGGGCACCAACCTCGCGCGCGTCGCCGACCCGACGCGCCTCAAGGCGCAGCTGAAGATTGCCGAGACACAGGCCAAGGACATCCAGATCGGCCAGATCGCCACGATCGACACCCGCAACGGTTTCATCCCCGGCCGGGTGTCGCGCATCGATCCGGCGGTGCAAAACGGGACGGTCACGGTGGACGTGGCCTTGACGGGCGAACTGCCCCGCGGGGCGCGGCCCGACCTCAGCGTGGACGGCACGATCGAGCTCGAGAAGCTGATCGACGTGCTGCACGTGGGGCGGCCGTCAGTGGGCCAGGAGGAGAGCGCGATCCAGCTGTTCCGGCTCGAGGCCGACGGGGTGCACGCCAGCCGGGCCAAGGTGATGGTGGGGCGCGCCTCGGTCAATACCGTGGAGATCCGGGAGGGGCTGCAGGTGGGCGACCAGGTCATCCTCTCCGACATGTCCCAGTTCGACGCGTTCGATCGGGTGCGGCTGAAGTAGGGCAACAGGACAACCAGGGCATCGCGGGAGGCACGATGGACGGCAACGGGAACGACCCCCTGATCAGACTCGAAGGCGTGACGAAGGTGTTCTACACCGACGAGGTCGAGACGCACGCGCTCTCGGGCATCCACATGGAGATCGCCCGCGGCGAGTACGTGTCGATTGCCGGCCCCTCGGGCTGCGGCAAGTCGACCCTGCTGTCCATCCTCGGGCTGCTCGACACGCCCACCGCCGGCAACTACACGCTGAACGGCAAGCCGGTGGCCAACCTCAACATGGCCGAGCGGGCCCGCATCCGCAACCGCGAGATCGGGTTCATCTTCCAGAGCTTCAACCTGATCGGCGACCTGACGGTCTTCGAGAACGTGGAGCTGCCGCTCACCTACCGGGGGATGAAGTCGGCCGAGCGCAAGACGCGCGTCACGCAGGCGCTCGAGAAGGTCGGCATGGCGCACCGGGCGCGCCACCTGCCCAGCCAGCTCTCGGGCGGCCAGCAGCAGCGCGTGGCCGTGGCCCGCGCGCTGGTCGGCGACCCGCTGATCCTGCTGGCCGACGAGCCGACCGGCAACCTCGACTCGCGCAACGGCGAGGCGGTCATGGACCTGCTGCGCGAGCTGCACCGCGCCGGCGCCACCATCTGCATGGTCACCCACGACCCGCGGTTCACCCGGCACGCGGACCGGACCATTCACCTCTTCGACGGCCAGGTGGTCGAGGAGAGCATGGAGGCGACCCCGGCGTGAGCGCGCTCATCACCCTGCGGGGCGTCGAGAAGTTCTACCAGCACGGCGTCAGCCGCACCTACGTCCTCCGGCGGGTGTCGCTCGACATCCGCGACGGCGAGTTCGTGTCGATCATGGGGCCCTCGGGGGCCGGCAAGTCGACGCTGCTCCACATCATCGGCATGTTCGACAGCGCCTGGGCCGGCGAGTACGAGTTCCTCGGCGAGCCGGTCCACGCCCTGAACCAGAAGGCGCGCTCCGCCCTGCACAAGCAGTACATGGGGTTCGTCTTCCAGAGCTACCACCTGCTCGACAACCTCACGGTCTACGAGAACCTCGAGATCCCGCTCTCCTACCGGAACGTGAAGAAGAGCGAGCGCGCGTCGATCGTCTGCGACGTGCTCGACCGGTTCCAGATCGTCGGCAAGAAGGACCTCTACCCGAACCAGCTCTCCGGAGGGCAGCAGCAGCTCGTGGCGGTCGCGCGCGCGATCGTCGCCAGCCCCAAGGTGATCCTCGCCGACGAGCCGACCGGCAACCTCCACTCGGCCCAGGGACGCGAGATCATGGAGCTGTTCAAGCGCCTCAACGCCGAGGGGACGACGATCGTCCAGGTGACGCACTCGGAGGTCAACGCGTCGTACAGCGACCGCGTGGTGCAGCTTCGCGACGGCTGGGTGGTGCAGGAGGACGGGACGGTGGGGACGGCCTGACCGTGCCATGACCCGCGACCTCGCCCCTCCCCGCGTCCTTCTCGCCGACGACCAGCCCGACGTCCTCGAGGCGCTGCGCCTGCTGCTCAAGGGCGAGGGGTACGACCTGCAGGCGGTCGCCTCCCCCCCGGCGCTGCTGGCGGCCCTCGATGCCGGCGACTTCGACGTCGTGCTGATGGACTTGAACTACACGCGCGACACCACCTCGGGCCGCGAGGGGCTCGACCTGCTGCCGCGCATCCAGGCGCTCGACCCCACGCTCCCCATCGTCGTGATGACCGCCTGGGGGTCGGTGGACGTCGCCGTGGAGGCGATGCGCCGCGGGGCGCGCGACTTCATCCAGAAGCCGTGGGACAACGACCGGCTGCTGACGATCCTTCGCACCCAGGCCGAGCTGGCCCGTGCGCTGCGGCGTGGTCAGCGCCTCGAGGCCGAGAACCAGGCCCTTCGCGAGCAGCGGCCCGCCAACCTGGTGGCCGCCTCCCCCGCCATGCGCCCGGTGCTGGAGCTGATTGCCCGGGTCGGCCCGTCGGAGGCCAACGTGCTGGTGACGGGCGAGAACGGCACGGGCAAGGGGGTGGTCGCCACCGCGCTCCACGCCGCCTCGCCGCGCGCCTCGCGCCCGATGGTGACGGTCAACGCCGGCGGACTGTCCGAGGGGGTGTTCGAGAGCGAGCTGTTCGGCCACGTCAAGGGGGCCTTCACCGACGCCCGCACCGACCGCGTCGGCCGGTTCGAGCTGGCCGACGGCGGCACGCTCTTCCTCGACGAGATCGCCAACGTGGCCCTTCCCCAGCAGGTCAAGCTGCTGCGCGTGCTCGAGACCGGCGAGTACGAGCGGGTCGGCTCGTCGAAGACGCGCAAGGTGAACGTCCGCGTGATCTCGGCTACCAACGCCGACCCCTTCGAGGAGGTGGCCGCCGGCCGCTTCCGCCAGGACCTGCTCTTCCGCCTCAACACCGTCGAGATCCGGCTCCCGCCGCTGCGCGAGCGCCGCGAGGACATCCCGCTGCTGGCGATGCACTTCCTGCGGCAGCACGCGCAGCGCTACCGGAAGCGCCTCACGGGATTCGACGCCGCCGCCCTGCAGGCGCTCGCCGAACACGCCTGGCCGGGCAACGTGCGTGAGCTCGATCACGCCGTCGAGCGCGGCGTCCTGATGACGCAGGGCCCCCTGGTCCGCGCCGCGGACTTGAGCCTGAAGCCCTCGCGTGACGCCTCGTCACGCCTCGAGGACATGAGCCTCGAGGAGGTGGAGGCGTTCCTGGTGCGGAAGGCGATGGCGCGGTACGACGGAAACGTCAGCCACGCGGCCGAAGCCCTCGGCCTGAGCCGCAGCGCCCTCTACCGGCGCCTGCAACGCTACGGACTGTGAGCG
The DNA here is from genome assembly GCA_035348395.1 of Vicinamibacterales bacterium. Lineage (GTDB taxonomy): Bacteria > Acidobacteriota > Vicinamibacteria > Vicinamibacterales > Fen-181 > JARKSS01. Next base: position 8,019 of record DAOPQX010000061.1, read on the forward strand.
CAGCCCGCCGCCCCCCACGGCGGATCGGCCACGACCAGCGCGTGCTGCTGCTCGCCCTGCTCGCGGGCGCCCCTGCGGTCATCGTCTCTCTCGCGCTGCTGTGGACCGGCGACTACTCCCCGAAGGTTCGCTGGACGCTGACCACGCTCGTCCTCGGCTGCTGGTGCGGCTTCGCCGCCGCGCTCCGCCAGCGGGTGGTCTACCCGCTGCAGACCCTCTCGAACCTGCTCGCGGGCCTGCGCGAGGGCGAGGCCTCGGTGCGCGCGCGCGGCGCCGAGACACACGACGCCCTCGGAGACGTGATGCTCGAGGCCAACGCGCTCGCCGAGACGATCCGCGAGCAGCGCCTCGGGGCGCTCGAGGCGACGGCGCTGCTCCGCAAGGTGATGGAGGAGATCGACGTCGCGGTGTTCACCTTCGACGGCGAGTCGAGACTGCGCCTGTTGAACCGCACCGCCGAGCGCCTGCTCGGGCGGCCCGCCGAGCAGCTGCTCGGGCGCACGGCCGCGGAGCTCGGCCTCGCCTCGTGCCTCGAGCCGGCAACGCCCCCCGTGGTGGACATGGCGTTTCCCGGCGCGATCGGGCGCTGGGAGGTGCGGCGCGGCGACTTCCGCCAGGGGGGGCTTCCCCACCGCCTCCTGGTGCTGAGCGACATCAGCCGCACCCTGCGCAACGAGGAGCGCCAGGCCTGGCAGCGGCTCATGCGCGTGCTGGGGCACGAGATCAACAACTCGCTGGCTCCGATCAAGTCGATCGCCGGCAGCCTGGTCAGCCTCCTGCGCCGCGAGCCCCTGCCGCCCGACTGGCGCGAGGACGCCGGCCGCGGCCTCGAGGTGATCGCCGGGCGGGCCGAGGGGCTCACCCGCTTCACCGCTTCGTACGCGCGCCTGGCGCGCCTCCCGCAGCCGCGCCTCGCGGCGCTCGACGTCGAGGCGCTCGTGCGGCGCGTTGCCGGCCTCGAAACCCGTCTTCCCGTCGCCGTGTTCCCGGGACCTCGCCTTCGCATCGAGGGGGACGCCGACCAGCTCGAGCAGCTGCTGATCAACGTGCTGCGAAACGCGGTGGACGCCGCGCTGACCACCGGCGGCGGCGTCCAGGCCGGGTGGTCGGCCTCGTCGGGCCACGTGGAGATCTGGGTGGACGACGAGGGACCCGGGCTCGCGCAGACCGGCAACTTGTTCGTGCCGTTCTTCACGACCAAGCCCGGCGGGTCGGGCATCGGCCTCGTGCTCAGCCGCCAGATCGCCGAGGGCCACGGCGGCACCATCACGCTGACCAACCGGGCCGGCGCCCCCGGCTGCCGCGCGCTGCTCCGCCTGCCGCTCACGGCGCGATCGTCCTGACGCGCTGAAGACTCTGCATTGAAGCGGACGTAACAGACGCGGCGGCTTGTCCACGTTCACCACAGAGGCACAGAGGCACGGAGACGCACGCAGAGGTTTCTGGTCATCTTCAAGATCTCCGCGCCCTCTGCGCCGAAACGTACGCGACAGACGTACCGGCTTGTCCACGTTCAACGCAGAGACGCGCAGACGCGGAGGCGTATGCACAGATCTCGGATCATTCCAGAAATCTCTGCGTCCTCTGCGCCTCTGCGGTGAACGTGATGACGTGCCCGGAGGTGCCGGATTTCCGGCAAGCGCCCGGACCCCGCACCGCACTGTTGACCGGCGCCCTCCAAAACAGCGATATTTCCCGACGTCGCCACGTGGCAGCCGGCTTGCTGTAGCCGGGCAGAATCGCCACCACATCGGCTGCCCCCGTTCGACGCCCCGCCCCGGCGGGTGCGGCGCCGCCGGGGACCGGGAGCCGCGCCGCCGCATGCTGCACTCACTGCTCGCCCCGCTGCTCGTCGCGATCGCCGTGCAGGCGCCCTCGCCGCCGGCTTCTCCTCCTTCGTCGCCCAAGGCCGACGAGATCGAGATGTGCCTCTCGTGCCACGGCGATCCGCAGATGTCGGTCACCCTGCCGAGCGGCGAGGCGCGAAGCCTTGCCGTGGACCGCGAGGTCTTCGCGCGCTCGGTGCACGGCGACAAGCTGGGGTGCGTGGACTGCCACACGGGGATGACCGAGATCCCGCACCCGCCGCGCCCGTTCAAGACCAGGCGCGAGTTCACCATCGCCTACTACGAGGCGTGCAAGCGCTGCCACTTCGCGTCCTACAGCAAGACGCTCGACAGCGTGCACCAGGCCGCCGTGGCACGCGGCGACGTCACGGCCCCGGTGTGCGTCGACTGCCACGGCGCGCACGACATCACGCCGCCCGACCGGCCGCGCACCCGCATCTCGGCGACCTGCGCGCGCTGTCACGAGGGGGTCTCGCTGACCTACGCGAAGAGCGTGCACGGCCGGGCGCTGACCGAGGACGACAACGCCGACGTGCCGACCTGCGCCGACTGCCACCGGTCGCACGACGTCGCGGGCCCGCACGCGCCGGGGTGGCGGCTCCAGAGCCCCGAGCTGTGCGGCAGCTGCCACGCGTCGAAGTCGATGATGGAGAAGTACGGCATCTCGACCAACGTGATGCAGACCTACGTCGCCGACTTCCACGGCATGACCGCCTCGCTCCAAAGGAAGGGCGCGGCCGAGGGAGGCGCGGTCGTGGCGCTCTGCATCGACTGCCACGGCGTGCACGACATCATGAGAGCCGACGAGAAGGGGTCGGCCGTGATGCAGGCCAACCTGCTCCGCACCTGCCAGCGGTGCCACCCGGGCGCCACGCAGAACTTCTCGTCGGCGTGGCTGTCGCACTACGAGCCGACCTTCGACAAGGCCCCGATGGTCTACGCGGTGCGGATCGGCTACCTGGTGCTCATCCCGTTCATGATCGGCGGCCTCGTGCTCCAGATCCTGCTGCACCTCTGGCGGGTGGTGGTGAACCGATGAGCGACTACCTCGTCCGCTTCACCCTGCGACAGCGAATCGAGCACTTCTCGGTGATGACGCTCTTCACCATCCTGGTGATCACCGGGCTGCCGCAGAAGTTCTTCGACTCGTCGTGGGCCGAGGCGATCATCCTGGGCCTCGGGGGCATCGACCGCATCCGCTGGGTGCACCGCGCGGCCGGCATTCTCTTCACCCTCTTCACGGCCGTGCACTTGACGCTGATGGTGGGAAGCGTGCTCACCGGCACCGGCTCGCTCTCGCTGGTGCCGACGCGCCGCGACTTCGAGGACGCGATCCAGCAGCTGCGCTACTACCTGGGGACGGCCGACGCGCCGGCGCGGTTCGACCGGTTCGACTACCGGCAGAAGTTCGAGTACTGGGGCCTGGTGTTCGGGGCGGTCATCGTGATCTCGACCGGCTTCGTCCTGCTCTTCCCGATTGCGGCCACCCGGTTCCTGCCGGGCGAGATCGTGCCGGCCTCCAAGCTGGCGCACGGCAACGAGGGGCTGATGGCCTTCCTCGTCGTCATCATCTGGCACATCTACAACGCCCACCTGTCGCCCGACGTCTTCCCGTTCGACAAGACGATCTTCACCGGGAAGATCAGCGTCGAGCGCATGCGGCACGAGCACCCGCTCGAGTACGAGCGGATCAAGGCGCAGGAGGAGTAACTGGCCCGGGCGCTCGTCGCGCAGTCGATCCTCCACGGCCTGGTGGCCATGCTCGTCGTCGAGGCGCTGCTGCGCGCGTGGCGCGTGAACGACCCGGCGTGGCGGCTGCGCTTCCGCCTCGTGCCGGTGGCGGTGCCGATCCTGCTGGTCCCGTCCTTCTTCGTCCTCGCGCCCTGGCGCACCGGCGCGCGGTTCGCCTCCTCGAGCGCCCTCTTCGCCGGCGAGCGGTGGAACCTGCTGCGCGTCGGCCCTGCTGGGGCCGGCGACCTCGTGCTGGTGCTGGCCGCGGGGCTGGGCGCCTGGCTGTTCCTGCGCGACGCCCTCCCGCCGCTCGTCGATCGCCTGCGCCAGGGACCCGCGGCTGCAGCCGGGGCGTGGCTGGCGCCGCCCGCGCTGCGGGTGGTGGTGGAACGCCAGGCCCGGCGGCTGGCGCTCCCGCCGCCCGCCATCCGCGTGGTGGCCAGCCGGTGGCCGGCCTTCTTCGCCGAGGGGCACGCCCCGGGCGAGCTGGTGGTATCGCCCCCCGCGCTCGAGGCGCTCTCGCCGCCCGAACTGGATGCGGCGGTGGCCCACGAGCTGGCCCACCTTCGGTACGGCGACCCAAGGTGGGGCTACGCGCTCATCGCGGTGAGGGCCGTGAACTTCTTCAACCCGGCGCTCCACTGGGCGGCAAGGGCCGTCGTGGACGAGATCGAGCGGCGCGCCGACCAGGCGGTCGTCGAGGCCGGACACGCGCCCGACGCGCTCGCCTCGGCGATCGTGAAGCTGTTCGACCGCAGCCACCCCGAGTCCGCAGCCTCGGGGCCGCTCCTCGAGCGCCTCGCGCGCCGCGTGCGCCGGGTGGGCGTCGAACGCCGCCGGGAACGCCTCGTGACGGCACCACCAAGCCGGCTGTCACACGGCTGGCTGCGCCTGGCGCTGGTCGCCTGCGGCCTGACCACGATGCTGTACTTCGTCGTGTGACGGACCACGAAGGACACGAAGACTTTGGAGGGCATGCGGGAGGTGGGAGCGCTCCTCGCGCGGTACTTGCTCGTGATGGGCGGCGCGGCCGCGGCGCTGGCGGCCGCCGATCGCCTGCCGGCGCTGCTGTCGGGGGCGACGCACGGCGCCCGGGTGTACCGCACCCTCTCGGCGGCGGAGTCGGCGCTGGGCGCCCGCCTGCGGCTGCCGTCCTACTACCCCGACACGCTGTCGTGGCCGCCCTCGAGGATCGAGGTGGCACCCGGTCCGCCCCCGGTGACCGCCGTTCACGTCACCCGGCGTGACGGCGCTCGGGAGGCCCTCGTCGTCTGCCAGTCGATTGGCGCGCCAGCCGACCCGCCGCGGTGGCTCCTGCCACCGCTCGAGGCGCTGCAGGATGTCGAGGTCGAGGTCGGCCTCCACCAGGCGGGGCTCGTCCGCCGGCTGACGCCGGGGGGCCTGGTGGTGCACGATCTCTCGTGGACGCAAGGCGAGCGCCGGTTCACGCTCCGCTACGAGGGCGCCGTGGAGGACCTTCTGCGCATGGCACGATCCCTTGGTGGTGACGTCACACCATGACGGCCCTCTCGCTTGGCAGCGCGTGGACGCGGCGCGGCATCCAGACCCGCGTGATGCTGCTCGTCGGCGCCGGTGTCCTCGCCTCGCTCGCGATCCTCGGGGGCGCCGCCTGGTACGCGCTGACCGCCGTCGCCGACCGCCTCGCGGGCGGTCGCGGCCTGCTCGCCCGCTCGGTTGCCACCCACCTGGACGTCGTGCTCGAGGACGAGCTGTCGATCCTCCAGGGGATTCCGGCCTCGCCGCGCTTCGATCTCGCCGACGAGGACCCGCAGCCCGAGGGTGCGGCCGTCCGCGACGCGTACCTGCGCTCGCGCCTGGCGCGCCGAGTGATGCTCGTCGCGCGCGATCTCCGCGTGCTCGTCGCCGAGCCTTCGCCCTCCGGGCCAGCCCCGCCCGCCGCGCTGGTGGCCGAGGCGTTCGAGCGCGGGAGGCCGACCGTCTCGCCGCTCGCCGTGGAGGCGGGCGATCGCCGCCTGTACCTCGTGCTTCCCCTCCGCGACTGGCGCGGAGCCGTCGCGGTGCTGGCCGTTGCGGT